>CANIFK010000723.1 GCA_947466555.1 Acidobacteriota bacterium
GCCGCTGCTGGGACGGAACACGTATGCGCTGGCGATGCTGGTGCCGGGGGTGAGGCCGTCGGCGGGCGTGAACCAGTTGGTGGTGGACCAGATCAGCACGGTTTCCTATGCGATTAACGGGCAGCGGGCAAGTGCGAACGAATTCCTGCTGGACGGGGCGCCGAACTCGGCGCCGTCGCAGAACCAGCCCGTGATTAACGCCAACCCGGACACGGTGCAGGAGTTCAAGGTGGAGACGAACGGGTTTGCGGCGGAGTACGGCCGGGCGGCGGGCGGGGTGTTTAACGTCGTTACTCGCGGAGGGACAAATAACTATCATTTTTCGCTCTATGAGTTTTTGCGGAATGACAAATTGAACGCGAATGACTTCTTTGCGAACCAGAGCGGGCAGCAGCGGCCGCCGTTCAAGTTCAACCAGTTTGGCGGGACGATTGGCGGACCGGTGACGATTCCGAAAGTGTACGACGGGAAGAACAAAACGTTCTTTTTTGTTGGCGTGGAATCCGTGCGGTTTGTGCAGGGGCTGACGTTCATTGGGACGACGCCGCGGGCGCCGGAGTTGAGCGGCGATTTTTCGAACATGCGGAACGCAGCTGGGGCGCTGTTTACGATTTACGACCCGTTAACGACGGTGACGGCGAACGGGGCGACGACGCGGACGCCGTTCGCGGGCGGGCGGATTCCGGCGAACCGGATTGACCCGGTGGCGGCGAAGGTGTCGAAGTTCTTCCCGGTGCCGAACGCGGCGGGATCGAATGCGTTCACGGGGGTGAATAACTACGCGCGGACGTCGGGGAATATTGTCAATAAAGATACGGTCAGTTATCGCGTTGATCATTACTTCAATGAGAAGAATCGGTTCTTTGCGCGGTATTCGGCGGATGATTCGCCGTTCATCCGAGCGGCTCCGTATGGGGCGGACAATCCGGCGTCGCCGGGGACGGGGCCGCAGACGTTCGGGCGGCGGAATTCGGTGGTGGAAGATACTCATACGTTTAGCCCGAGCTTGCTGGGGACGGTGCGGTATTCGTATACGCGGCTATCGAATTTCCGGTCGGCGTTCAGCGAGCCGTTCGACATTGGGACGCTGGGGTTCCCGGCGGGTTTCGGGCCGCAGTTGGTGCCGCGGGCGTTTCCGAATTTCGGGTTGACGGGATATAGCGCGAGCTCGTCGATCCCCAATATTATTACGGGTGGGACGCTGGGGGCGACCGATGTAATCCGCCTGGGGAACGACACGCATGCGGTGCAGGCGAGCGTGAATAAAGTACTGACGCGGCATTCGCTGAAGGCTGGATTTGACTATCGCGCGGTGCGGTTCAACAACCTGCAGACGGGGGCGAACACGCCGGTGTTCACGTTCACGCAGGCGTTTACGCAAGGGCCGAATCCGGCGGCATCGAGCGCGACGGCGGGGCATGCGCTGGCGTCGTTCTTGCTGGGTTATCCGGCAGCGGGGAGCGTGACGCCTTCGCCGGCGGTGGCGAACCAGACGAAGTATTTCGCCGGGTATTTACAGGATAGTTTTAAGGTTACTAGTAAGTTGACGTTGAACCTGGGTGTGCGATGGGAGATGGAGACGCCGCGGACGGACCGGTTTGACCAGTTGACTAACTTCGACTATAACGCCAAGACGCCGTTGAACGTGCCGAGCCTGAATTTGAAGGGCGGGCTGACGTATGTGGGTGTGGGCGGGTTGCCGCGGACCAATACGAAGTATGACGGGAATAACTTCGCGCCGCGGTTCGGGTTTGCCTATCAGGCGGCGAAGAAGACGGTGATTCGCGGCGGGACCGGGCTGTTCTATTCGAGCATTACGGGGATCGGGAGCGGGCCGGGGGCGTTTGGGATTTCCGGATTCCAGACCACGACGGCGATGTTGACGAGCGTGGGGAACGCGGGGCTGGTGCCGTTGAACACGTTGAGTAATCCGTATCCGAGCGGGTTGTTGCAGGCCTCGGGGAGCAGCCAGGGGCTGGCGACGCTGTTGGGACAGGGGATTACGTTTACCGATCGTGGGAACGTTACGCCGTACAGCGTGCAGTGGAATTTCAATATTCAGCGGGAGTTGCCGGGGGCGGTGCTGCTGGAGGTGGGGTATCTGGGCAGCCACGGGTTGAAGATGCCGCAGAACCTGACGTTGAACCAGTTGCCGGATTCGGCGCTGGCGTTGGGAGATGGGTTGCGGCAGTTGGTGCCGAATCCGTTTGTGGGGCAGATATCGTCGGGAATTCTGGCGGGGGCGACGGTAACGCGGGCGCAGCTTTTGCGGCCGTATCCGCAGTATGACGGCGTGACTTCGGCGAACACGACGTGGGCGAGTTCGACGTATCACGCGATGACGGTGAAGGCGGAGAAGCGGTATTCGAAGGGATTGTCGGTGATGGGATCATACACGTATTCGAAGGCGATGGATAACGGGTTGGGAACGTTTGCCGGGGAATCGACGGGTGGGGTTGGTTTTCAGAACAACAATAACTTGCGGGCGGAAAAATCTGTCTCCGAGTTAGACCAGACGAATCGGATTGTGTTTAACACGGTGTATGAAGTCCCGGCGTTTAAGAAGAACCGGATGCTGGGCGGATGGCAGGTGGGTGTGATTTTCCTGGCGTATAGCGGGAATCCGTTGGGGATTAGCAGCTCGGTGAATAACACGTTTTCGCAGGGCGGCGGGCAGCGTCCGAATTGGACGGGGGTGAGTCCGCGGCTGGATAACCCGAGCTGGCAGCGGTGGTTTGATGTGACTCAGTTTACGAACCCGGCGCCGTACACGTTTGGAAATGCTTCGCGGACTTACACGGGGCTGCGGAGTGATCCGGCGCGGACGGTGGACGTTTCGCTGGTGAAGAATACGCGGTTGATGGAGAAGCTGAATTTGCAGTTCCGGGCGGAGTTTTTCAACCTGACCAATACGGTGCGGTTTGCGCCGCCGAATGTTGTTTTGGGGAACGCGCAGTTTGGGGTTGTGAGCGCGATGGCGAACCAGCCGCGGGTGGTGCAGTTTGGGTTGAAGTTGGTGTATTAGAGCGCCTGGTTGTAGGTAGGACGGCGCCCCATGGGGGCTTCCAGCAGCGGGAGGGCGCCGTTTTCCTTGGCTTCGGCCCACCATAGTTTCTTCAGTTCTTCGAGCTTTTCGGGGTATTTCGCGGCGACGTTTTCGGACTCTGAGAAGTCGACGTCGGTGTGGTAGAGCTCCCACTTATCGGCGTCGAAGTTGCCGCCGGGGGTGTGGATGCCTACCGCTTTCCAGCCGTTGTGCCAGATGCCGCGACTGCCCCAGAGTTCGTAGTATTGACGGTCGCGGGGGTGGGGCGCGGCGGGGTTGGTGAAGGTCGGTTTGATGCTCTTGCCCTGCAGTGGCATCTGGCAGACTCCGGCGAAGACTTCCGGGGCGGTGATGCCGGTGATGTCGAGGACGGTGGGTGTGATGTCGATGACATCGACGAACTGTTTACGGATGCCGGGTTGGGGGATGCCGGCGGGCCAGGAGCAGATGAACGGGGTTTGCACGCCGCCGGCGTAGGGCCAGAGTTTGTAGAACTTGAAGGGCGTGCAGGAGACGGCGGCCCAGGA
>CANIFK010000724.1 GCA_947466555.1 Acidobacteriota bacterium
CATATGCACGCAAACGAACACCAAGTGCCGCCCGTCAACCCGAACGTCCAACCGGAACGGCGGCCGGTCATGCACCTGATCGGGATCGGAAGCCGACGCCGTCGCCAACACCGTCAACCCGCTCTTCACCAAAAATCCCGGCCGGATCCCAGACGGATCATTCGTCGCCCCCACAAACGCCCGATACCCGCCCAACTCCGCCGCCAGCTTTTCCAACGCCGCCAAACTCCCCACCTCCTGCACCGCCAACACATCCGGCCCGCGCAGCACGCCCTGAATATACTGCTTCGCCAACGCCACCCGCGCCGCGAACCCGGTCGCCGAATCAAAGAACCGCCTCAAGTTCAACGTGCCGACAGTAAACTCCCCCGCCACCGCCGCCGGCACCGGCCGCGCCGCCAACCCGCCCGCAAACACCGTCGTCCGCTCCGCCAACACCGTGTACGTCCGCAACCCAAAATCCAGTGCGCCAACCACGCTCACATAATCCCCTGGCACCAAATCGAGCGCCGCTCCGCCCAGCGCCCGCGAATCCACGCGCACCCGGCCTTCCGTCGCGTCGCCATCCGCTCCTGGCCTCCGGAACGGCCGCGCCGCCGCCGGCGCCGCCCAGAAGATCCCGTTCGACGTCGAATCCCCGCGCGTCTCGTTAAACGTCCCGCCCGTCGGCCCGATCACGTTCAAATTCGCCTGCACGCGCATCCCCTCAAACCGTTCCCAATAGCTGCCCGTCAACCACTCCGGCTCCGGCAACGGCTCGCCCGTGCGCAACACCGTCACCACCGGCGAAGTCAGTTCCGTCAACGTCGGCGGCCCGCCAAACTCCGCCACCACGCCCTCCACATCCACCACCGTCCCCACCGCCGGCGCCGGCACATTTCCAAAGATCAGCAGCCCCTCACTCGTCTCGTCATCGGCATCCCGGTCCCCCGGCAAGCTCTGAATGTAGAACCCGTTCGTCCGCCGCGCATACACGACGCCCCGCGTGACGACGCGCTTATCCACAAACGGCGACACCGCACCCCGCCCCTGAATCTGGCTGATCGACAACCGCTCCGCCCCCACCGGCACGGCCGCACAGTCACTCTGAGCCGTCCCGGAATTCCGCGGCACCGGAGGTCCCACGGCAAAGTCCGCACCATTGTTCCCCGTATCGACGCACCCGGCTCCGGCGCGAATCGCCGCCGTCGTGTTCGACAAATCCCTAGTCGGCGCGATCTTAAATTCGTTCGCCGTAACGCCATACCCGACCAGGTCCTGCACCACCGGCCGCTGCGCGGCCTCGTTCAACGGCGTCGTGTTCCGCACCAGCGCGATCTTGCCCGCCGTCGCCCCGAGCGCCAGCGTGCCAACCGCGTCCGGCGCCGGCAACGCCTGCGTCCCGCCCACCCCCGCCGCCAACTGGATCAGAAAGTACTGCCCCGGCGCGATGCTGCCCGCGATCGGCGCCGCCTGCCACGTCGTGCCCGTGGCCGACCCATACTGCACGCTCCACCCGTCCACCGACACCGTCTCCGTCCCCCGGTTGAACAACTCCACAAAGTCGTTCCGCCACGTCGCACCGGTGTTCCCGCCGCCGCCGTAAATCTGGCTGATCACCACGGACTGCGCCGGCGCGAGTAGTGCGCCCAGGAGAAGGAGAAGGTATTTTTTCATCGAATGTATTCCGGAGTCACACCACGCAAACGTTTCCAAACCGCTTCGCACACCGCCAGCGTCGCCGCGTCCAGCGGACCCTCTTTACAGGCCGCGATGTTCGCCGACAGGTGCCGCATCTGCGACGCGCCCAGGATCAGCCCCGTCGCCGTCGTGTGATGCAGAATCCAGTTCAACGCCAGACTCACCAGGCTCCGGTGCGCCGCCCCGGCCGCGAACGACAACTCCTGCACCGCGTCAAACTGCTCGTCGTACCAGTAGCGGTCGCGGTACATCTTGTTCCCGTCAAACCGGCTGCCCTGGATCGCAGCTTCCGATTTATGTTTCCCCGTCAACAGCCCACCCGCGAGCGGGTTGTACACAAACGTCGAGACCCCGTGCTTGGCCGCCATCGGCAACAACTCCGCCTCGATGTTCCGCGCCAGCAGGTTGTACATCGGCTGGCAGACGTGAACCGGCGTCCAGCCATTCGCGCGAGCCATCTGCTGCATCTCCAGAATCTGCCACGCCCCGAAATTCGAAACCGCCGGGTAGCGCACCTTGCCCGCCTTCACCAGCGAATCGATGGCTTCAAGCGATTCCTCAATCGGCACCGCGTGATCCTGCATGTGCATGTAGTAGACGTCGATGACGTCGGTCCCCAACCGCTGCAAGGACGCTTCGCACTGCTTCACGATGGCGGCCCGCGACAAGCCTTGCTCATCGGCGCCGTCGCCCATCTTGCCGCGCACCTTCGTCGCCAGCACGAACTTATCGCGCCGCCCGTGCATGGCCTTCGCCATGATCTGCTCGGAGAGGCCGGCGTTGTAGACGTTCGCCGTGTCGAAGAAGTTAATCCCCTGATCGAGCGCCAAGTCCACCATCGCCAAACTGCCCGCCTCGTCCACCTGCGAGCCGAACGTCATCGTGCCCAAACAGAGCCGCGAAACCCGCAACTCTGTTCCGGGAAGAGAAACCATCGTCATTTGCTTAACTGCTCCTCAATGGCTTTCGCCACAACTTCCGCTAACATCGCTGACCCTTCTTTGGTGAAGTGGACGTTCGCCGGCGTCTGAATCTGCGCCAGCCGCGGTTTGGCGAACCCGTAGAGATCCACCACCGGAATCTTGTGACTCTTCATCACACTCAGCGCGGCCTCGTTGAACAACACCTCATCGCCCGGCTTCCGCAGCGGGTTCAGCTTCCCCTCCGGCACCGGTGTCGTCGTCACGAACAACAACCGCGCCCCGGTCTTTTTCAGGCGCGTTGCGATCGCATCCATGTTCTTCTCGTACTGCGCCAACCCCACCTGGTGCTCGCCGTTCTCCATGATCTTCAAGTCATGCAGCCCGAAGTTGAACGTGATCACTTTCCACTTCGTTGTGCCCAGCCACTCCTCCAGCTTCGCCACGCCGTTGTTGGTATGCGCGGCGTTGCCTTCGTGGTGCTTCACGTCGGCCTTGCCGGCCAGAAGCGTCGTCACGATGGGCGTGTAGCCGATGGAAATGGAGTCGCCGATCACGAGAACGGGTTCGGCGGCGAACGCCAAACCCATCGCCAATAAACCAAGAAGAATTCGCATGCTTGAAATCCTACTTTGTTTTGAACACCGTGCGCCAAGCCAGCCACGCCGCGATCGTTTTGCCATCGATGATCTTGCCGGTCTTGATCATCTCGTTCATCTCCTTCGGCGTGAACCAGCGCGACTCAATCCGTTCGTCATCCATGAAGTTGGTCTTGCCCTGCTTCAGATCCTGGGCGACGTAGATGTGCATCTTCTCCGCCAGAAAGCCCGGGCTCATGAAGAGCGTGAACAGCTTCGTCCACTTCTTCGCCGTCAGCCCGGTCTCTTCTTTCAACTCGCGCTTGGCGCCTTTCAGCGGCGTCTCGCCCGGATCCATCCGCCCGGCCGGGATCTCCCACAAGTAA
>CANIFK010000725.1 GCA_947466555.1 Acidobacteriota bacterium
CAACCCCGCCACCCCCGTCTTCGGCACCGTCCCCGTCGGCACCGCCAGGCCAAACAGCTGCGTTTCCCGGTCCAAATCCCCCAGCGTCGCCCCGCCCTGCACCCGCACCGTCCGCTGCGTCGCGTCCACATGCACCGCCCGCATCTGCGATAAGTCAATCACAAGCCCGTCATCACACAGCGCGCGCCCGCCCACGTTGTGGCCGCCCCCGCGGATCGCCGTCAACAACCCATTCGCCCGCGCATACTTCACCGCCGCCACCACGTCCGCCACGCCCGCGCACCGCGCCACAATTGCCGGCCGCTTCACCACACTGGCGTTCCAAATCTTACAAGCTTCCAAGTAACTGGCATCGCCGGGCACAAGTAACTCCCCGCGAAAATCATTTCTAAGTTGGTCAATCGCCATGGCGGAAAATTATACACAATCGAGCACCCCGGCTAAAATAGGGACACCCGAGCCCATGCCAGACCAACTCCACGCCCTCGTCCTCTTCTACATCAACCCCCGCAAGGCCGCCTCCGCCGTCCTCGACCACGGCCGCCTCCTTTTCGCCATCATCGCCGCCCTGGCCGTCACCCTCCTCATCACCACCGCCGCCGCCCCCTCCCAATTCCAGGACTTCTCCCGCCTCCTCCAAGCCAGCCAAACACCCAACCCCACCCCCGACGACCTCCTCGCCGCCCAAAACCAAATCTCCCAATACCTAACCCAAAAATACTTCGCCGTCGGCCTCAAAAACCTCCTCTTCCTCGCCATTCTCTTCACACCCATCGCCATCCTCATCCTCGCCGCCTGGGACCATCTCGGCGGCGCCCTCACCGTCCTCTCCCGCGACTACCTCTCCGTCCTCGTCGGCCTCCTCTTCGCCTGGACCGCCGCCCACCTCCCCGTCGCCATCCTCTGGTTCCTCGCCAACCCCACCCTCGCCGTCCCCCTCCAAGCCCTCGGCCTCATCGCTTTCCTCATCTTCGCCGCCCCCGTCCTCTCCACCGTCACCGGAGGCACAACCAGCCACGCCGCCATCGCCAGCCTCGCAGCCCTAATCGCCACAGCAATGGCCCGCCCCCTCCTCACCGGCTCCAGCAATCTCCTCTACATGTTCGCCTCTCCCTGGCTCCTCTACATCCTCTGGCAACGGTTCAACACCGACATCGGCGCCCTCGGCTCCGGCCTCGCCAACCGCCAAAACTTCAAACGCCAACTCGAACTCGCCACCATCAACCCCCACGACGCCGACGCCCACTACCAGCTCGGCCTCATCTACGTCCAGCGCCGCCTCACCGCCGAAGCCGAACAGCGTTTCCGGCGCGCCCTCGAAATTGACCCCAACGAGCCCGAAGTCCTCTTCCAACTCGGCCGCCTCCTCCGCCTCCAGGACGGCCGCCAGGAAGAAGCCCGCCCCTTCCTCGAACGCGCCGCCGAACTCGACCCCAAAATCGCCTCCCACGAAGTCTGGCGCGAACTCGGCGCCGTCGCCCTCGCCGCAGCCAACAACAACGACGCCCTCCGCTACCTCGCCCACTACACCGCCGCCCGCCCCTACGATCCCGAAGGCCTCGTCCTCTACGGCCGCGCCCTCCGCATCGCCGGAAAACCCGACGAAGCCACCGCCGCCTTCCTCCAAGCCATCGAGTCCGTCAAAGGCGCCCCCGCCTTCCGCCGCCCCGAATTAGCCCGCTGGGAGGCCATTTCCAGGCAGGAGCTAAAAGTCAGTCACAAGCCTTTGTAAAAATTAATAATAAAGATAACTCTTACGCCATCAACATCGTACGGGGAATCACAAAATCCGCTTGTCGTCGGTTAGTACGAAACCACCCCGTAGAATCGAAGCGTATGGCACTGCTTCGCAAAACCACGCGACGCGCCGATTCCGCCCGGAATAACGGCGCCAAGTCCTCCGGCGCGACCACGCCCGAGGGGCTCCTCCGAGCCCGCAATGCATCCGTCACCCACGGCCTCTACGCCACCGAAGAAACGCTCAAGGCCACCGTCGACCCGGCCGCTTTCGAAGCGCTCCGCGAAAAGTATCGCCGCTGCTGGCAGCCCGAAGACGAATATGCCGACGACCGCGTCGACGACCTCGTCCAAGCCCGCTGGGACTTAAACCGGCTCCAACTCGTTCGCCGCAACGAATTAACATCGCTCTTCCAGCAAACCGGCTCCGTCGTCGACGCCGAAGCCACCGCCTCGGAGCCCAACAGCCTCGTCGCGCGCCTGGAAGCCCGCATCCGCCACATCCAGCGCCTCATCTCCCGTCTCGAACGCGATATCTACGGCCTGGACAAAAAACCGAAAACTTCGAAAATTGAAGGACCCTCCCAAGAGTCCATGAAAACAAAGGATATACCCGATTCCCAGGCTCCGGCCAATGCAGACATCTGTGCCCCCGAACAGCCGGAAGCGCCAGACTACCAGGTCGCAACGCCGACCGTCGCCCACCCGCGCACGCCCGACACCGCGCCCTCCAGTTGACGCCACCGGCGCGCGTAACTGCTGTGGCAACTTTTTGCGCTAATGCGCCGTCTGTCATAATAGTGGGCAGACCGAATGGCCTTGGTTTGGATGCATAAAACAAAATAAGGGTATTCTGGTTTGGACTGTATGCGTATTGCCGTCAGCAATCCTGACAATATAGGGGACTTTGTCGTCCGCCAACCCATGTTGGCCGCGCTCGCCGCGGCAGGTCATGAGTTACTCCTGATTGTCCGTTCTCACGTTGCTCCTCTGGCCGCCTGGGTCGTACCCGGCGCAACCATCGTGCAATGCGTCGCTGACCCGTACCAGCCGCAGTTTCAAGTCGATGCCTCGCCCGACGATCGTGTGATCAAAGCGGTTACCGCGTTCGATCCCGATATCTTCGCCGTGGCATCGTTCCAGCACACCCAGCTCGAGGAACAGTTAGCCCAACGCCTCCCGCGCGCCAAAGCCATCGGCTTCGGCGGCGAACTGTTTCAAAACGACAAACCGCGGAACATCACCCACGTTCCCGCCATCAACCTCGCCGTGCAGGTACAGGTCGGCCGCGACTGGCTCGAGTCCCGCAAAAACGAGGTCCTCGCCAGCGCCATCCTCGGCACCTCCGTCACCCTGCCCCCGCCCCGGCTGACTCCGGATAAGGGCTTCCTCACCGCCGCCGCCGGCCGCCTCCGCCAGGAAGGGTTCAATAAGAGCAAGTTCTGGATCGTCTGCGCCGGTGAAGGCTCCGCCTATACCCGGCTCAAGAACTGGTCGCTCGAAAAATGGGCCGAAGTCTGCACCACCATGGTCCGGGATCACGGCCTCCAGCTCATCTTCGTCGGCACCCCGTCCGAACATGAGTCCACCGCCGCCATCCGCGCCCAGATGGGCGAGTTCGCCGGTAAAACGCTCGACATGACCACCAATCCGGACGGATTGGACATGCTCGTCGGCCTCACTGCCCACGCCGAAGGATACATCGGCAAGGACACCGGCCCGATGCACATCGCCGCCGCGCTCGGCAAACCCGTCGTCGCCGTCTTCGGCGGCGGCCACTGGCCCCGCTTCCTCCCCTCGCCCGCCTCCGGCAAGGTCCTCTCCG
>CANIFK010000726.1 GCA_947466555.1 Acidobacteriota bacterium
AGGGTACGGGTTCCTTCTTCGCGGCGAAGGCGGCGAGTTTTTGGATCTCCGGCGACTCCTTTTTCACTGTGGTGTGGCAGCCCATGCACATGGTTTCCTTCGGGAAGGTGGCGGCGAAGCCATCGCCGGGCATGGTGTGGCAGTTAGTGCATTTCATGCCCATGGCGACGTGGGTTTTGTGGCTGTAGGCGATGGGCTGCGTGACGGGCGGGCCGGGGAGTTTTTCTTCCTTGGGCTTGTACTCTTTTTCCTGAGCCGCGGCGGCCACGACCAGCAGGAGGCTACAGAGAAAACGCGATAAATTCATCGTTGGCCTTCGATCCATTTTTGCCGCCGGCGGCGGCGATGACGACGTACTGTTTGCCATTGGCTTCGTAGGTCATGGGGGTGGCGAAGCCGCCGGCGGGGAGTTCGGTTTCCCAGAGGATCTTGCCGGTTTCCGAGTCAAAGGCGCGCATCATGCGGTCGAAGGTGGCGGCGATGAAGACCAGACCGGAGGCGGTGCAGATGGAGCCGCCGTTGGTGTGGGTGCCGGTTTTTGGGATGCCGCGTTTTTTGAGTTCGGGGAATTCGCCGTTGACGACGCGCCATTTGAAATCACCTTTGGCGAGATCGACGGCGGTCATGTAGCCCCACGGGGGCTTGATGCCGGGGTAGCCTTCGTGGTCGACCAACTGCGCGCGTTTGCTGAGCGCGTATTTGACGTTCATGCCAGGGCCGGCTTCTTTGAAGGCGATGACGTTGGTGGTTTCGTCGGTGTTGCAGAAGACGCGGTTGCGCTTGGGATCGAAGCTGCAGCCGCCCCAGAGCGCGCCGCCCCGGAAGCCCGGATGGACGATGCCGCCTTCCATGGGGGCGGGGTGGAAGAGGTCGCCGTGTTCGACCTGATCCACTTGTTTTTTGACGAATTCGTGGGCTTCGGGGCTGATGTCGGTGATCCATTCGGGCTTGAAGCCGATGCGGGAGAGGGGCGGGGGCTTGAGCGGATGGGGCTGGGTTTTCGACAGCACTTCGCCGGGCATTTTGGAGGCGGGGATGGGACGCTCCTCCACGCCATAAATGGGCTTGCCGGTTTCGCGATCGAGGAAGAAGAGGTAGGACTGCTTGGTGGGCTGGCAGACGGCGTCGATGGTTTTGCCGTTGTACTTCATCGTCACGAGCGCGGGTTGGGCTGGCATGTCGTAATCCCAGATGTCGTGATGGACGACCTGGTAGTG
This sequence comes from Acidobacteriota bacterium, assembly GCA_947466555.1. GTDB lineage: Bacteria > Acidobacteriota > Terriglobia > Bryobacterales > Bryobacteraceae. Next base: position 1,218 of record CANIFK010000726.1, read on the forward strand.
CCATTTGCGTTTGCCGGTGAGAGCGTCGAGCGCGAGGACGCAGTTGCCGAAAAGATTGTCGCCGAGGCGGTTGCCGGCCCAGTAGTCAAAGCTGGGCGAGCCGATGCCGGCGATGACGAGGCCGCGTTTTTCATCGACGCTCATGCCGGCCCAGTTGTTGGTGCCGCCAGTGTATTTCCAGGAGTCGCCCGCCCAGGTGTCGTGGCCGAGTTCGCCGGGCTGGGGGATGGTGTGGAAGATCCAGAGGCGTTTGCCGGTTTTGGCGTCCCAGCCGCGGATGTGGCCGGGGGCTTCGGGGTAGGGGCCTTCGCCGCCGCCACCGCCGGTGATGACGACATTTTTGTACGTCACGACGGGGCTGGAGTGTTTGTAGGTGAGCTTCGACATGTCGTGGTCGAAGTCGTTTTTGAGATCGATCGCGCCGTCTTTACCGAACGTGGCGACGGGCTTGCCGGTTTGGGCGTTGAGGGCCCAGAGCTGATCGCGGTAGGCGTGGAAGATGCGCTTGTCGGCGCCTTCTTCCCAGTACGTCACGGCGCGGGAGATGCCGGGGGCGCGGCGGGAGGGAGCGCCGCCGGTGTCGGCAGGGTCGAAGGTCCAGAGGAGCTTGCCGGTGGCGGCGTCGACGGATTGGACTTTGTTGCGCGCGGTGGTGAGGTACATGACGCCATCGACGACGATGGGCGTGCATTCGATGACGGTAGCGGGGCGTTGGGAGGCGTCGCCGGTTTTGTGGATCCAGGCGACTTTGAGATTGGCGACGTTGGCCGGTTTGATCTGATCGCAGGGGGAGAAGCGGGAGGCGCCGGCGTCACCGCCGTAGTGATTCCACTCGCGCGCGCGGGGCGTGGGCGCGGCAGTGGCGAGGGCCGCGGTGGCGGCGGATTGCTGCAGAAATTGACGGCGGTTCATCGGCTTTGAATATATCAAGGCGACGTTCCGCCGGCCAAAGGTTATTCGGTGCCGTAGTTTATTTCCAGGCGCTTGACCGACTGCATGGCGGCGAACAGAACGAGGGCGGTGACGGCGAGCAGGCCGAGCACGGCGACTGGGACCGACGAGGGTGCGGCGGGCGCGAGGAGCATTTTGAGTACGGCCGGCATGTCGTTCGGCAGCGGCACGGGCACGGGACAGAGCGACTGCAGATAGTGCAGAACGCTGAGCTTTTGCATGATATCGGGGAGGAAGCCGTTGATGGATTCCCAGATGAGCATGACGATGGCGGGGACGATGGGATTGCGCAGGAGGAGCCCGGCGGCGAGGAAGACGCTGCCATAGCCGACGCAGCCGAGAGCGGCGGCGGCGACGTACCAGAAGGCGTGTTCGGGGCCGATGGTTTGCCAGAAGGCGGCGACCTCCGACGGGTCGTGCGGCAGGACCATGGCGAGGAAGCTGAGCAGTGCGCCAGCGCCGAAGATGAGGGACGCGGCGATGAGGCCGGCGAGGTATTTGCCCAGGAGGAGCACTTCGCGTTTGACGGGCGCGAGGAACCAGAAGTGGAGCGAGCGATCGAGCATTTCGCCGCGGAAGAGATTGATGAAGATACCGAGGCAACCGAAGAAGATGCCGAGGCGGAGGTAGAAGAACTGGAACATGCCGGCGTAGACGCGACGGTCGTCTTCAAAATTCATCAGTTCGTGGGTGTTGCGGGCGATAAGTTTGCCGTCTTCGAAGCGGAGATCGACGCGCTTCTTGCCGTCGAAGTACATGACGTAGCGGCGAACTTCGGGCTGCTTTTCGGCGTCGGGATCCTCGTCGTCACGGCGGACGCGGCGCTTGCGGGTAACGTCGCTGATGGGTTTGCCGGCGAGGGCGAGAACCTGATCGTCGGTCATGCCGGTTTGGACTTGGTCAAGGGCAGCGGCGGCGGTGACGCGGTCGCCGGACCAGTTGCGTTTCTTCAGGCCGGCTTCGAGGGCGTGGCCGAGGAAGATGACCGATGGGAAGATGGCCAGCAGGTAGACCCAGAAGGAACGTTTGGAGAAGAATACGCGGCCGAGTTCGAGGCGCGCGATGGTCCAGATTTGTTGGTACGGCGTCATTTGCCGCCTCCGATCAGGTATTCGTAGAGGGCGTCGACATTTTCGTCAGTGGGGATGACGCCATCGATATCGATGCCGCTGAGGGCAATGCGTTCGAGGGCGGCGGCGAAGGCTTCGCGGTTGCGCGTGAGCACGAGCAGGCCGGCGCCTTCGGGGGCGAGTTTGATTTCCGAGATGTGGGGTTCGGCGAAGAGGAGAGAAGCGACGCGGGAGGCGTCGCGGCAGTGGAGCAGGAACTGGCTGGGGTGTTCGTGGATCTCTTCGCGCACGCTCTTAATTTGGCCTTCGGCGAC
>CANIFK010000727.1 GCA_947466555.1 Acidobacteriota bacterium
AACGCCCCCCTACAGCAACCGCCGAAACTCCTCCACCGTCAGCCCCGCGTCCCGCACAATCCCGCCCATCGTAAACGCATCCACCGGGTCATGCCGTGGAATGGTCAGCACAATCACCCCGTTGGTCATCACGATGTGCTTCCCCTGCCGAGCCACCCGGAATCCGGCCTTTTCCAGAGCCTTTACCGCCCGCAAATGCGCAATCCCAGCAATCCGGCTCATCCCAGACTCAGGACAACCTCGCGAGCTTCCGCTTCCCCAGCCAACTCCCTCGCTACCGCGAGATAATCCGCAATCGCATCCCGAATATTATCGAGTGCCGCTTCTTCCGAAGCGCCTTGCGACCAACACCCCGGCAAACCGGGTACCCACACAGCAAACCCCTCTTCCGTCTTCTTAAGCGATACTGTGTACCGGGTTTCCATGAGAAAAGAGAGGTTTGGTGGAGGCGGCGGGAGTCGAACCCGCGTCCGAGAACGCCCACTGTATGATGACTACGTGCGTATCTGTTTCGTTTTTCTCAGCCGTGAACTGAAGAACCAGCAAGACGCCCACGACCCAGCTCGATTGTTTTCAGCCTTTCGCTCCGAACAGAAGCCAGGGCCAATCCCGCCATATGACGCCATTCGATCTCCATGCGAGCCTAAAGACCGCGGCGGCTACTTAAAAATTAAGCAGCGTAAGCAAACTGCGTGTTGTTGGCAGTTATTGTTTTCTGATCGTTTTACGGGAGCTCAGAACCCGGCACGCCTCCATACAATGACTCGAACCCGTCGAAGCCGTTTCGCCCCCACATTGGTCCAATCTCACTGTACCACTTCATAGATGCGCCAAGCCCTCGACGAGTTGCATCTCCCTCCGCTACCATGGATATAGATGGCCCGCCACCTGGAAGTCCTCGAAGAAGAAGACCAGCTCACCGACGAGCTCGACCCCGCCTACGAACCCCTCTTCCACGTCGTCCTCCTCGATGACGACCACCACTCCGACACCTACGTCATCGAAATGCTCGGTCGCCTCTTCTACATCCCGGCCGGCGAAGGCGCCCGCCACGCCGCCGAAGTCGATGCCACCGGCCGCACCATCGTCCTCACCTGCGAACTCCCCCAAGCCGAATTCGCCCGTGACCAGATCCACGGCTACGGTCGCGACCCCCGTATCCAGTCCTGCAAAGGCTCCATGTCGGCCACCGTCGAACCTGCCGAAGTCGCCAAATGATCGCCGTCGTCACCGGCGCCTCCCGCGGCATCGGCCGCGGCATCGCCCTGCGCCTCGCTCTTGACGGCATCCCCGTCGCCATCAACTACAACACCCAGCAAGCCGCCGCCCAACAGGTCGTCGAGGCCATCCTCAACGCCGGCGGCCGCGCCTGCGCCCTCCAAGCCGATACCGGTAACCCCTCCCAGGTCGACGCCCTCTTCCAACAAGCCGAGGACCGTCTCGGACCCATCTCGATCCTGGTCAATAACGCCGGCATCCTCCGCCGCGGCTCGCTCGACGACTACGACCCCGCCGCCATGTCCGACATGCTGAAAACGAACCTCGACGGCGTCATCCACTGCACCCGCGCCGCCGCGAAAACCATGCGCCAACAGCGCGCCGGAGCAATCGTCAACATCAGCTCCATCGCCGCCCACGGCACCTCCGCCCCCGGCACCACCTGGTACGCCGCCACCAAAGCCGCCGTCGAAACTCTGACCAAACGCTTCGCCCTCGAACTCGGGCCCTCGAACATCCGCGTCAACGCCGTCGCCCCCGGCTTCATCCTCACCGATATGGTCGACCCCGCCACCCGCGAAACCACCATCCAAACCATGGCCGCGAAGGCCGTATTAGGCCGCGTCGGCCAACCCGAAGACATCGCCGACGCCGTCGCCTTCCTCGTCTCCGGCCAAGCCCGGTTCATCACCGGCCAGATCCTCACCGTCGACGGCGGCCGCACCGACTTCCTCTCCCACTAGAACTACTCCCGCACCCGCTCCGCCACCGTCGAAGACCCCACTCCCGCATACGCCGCCCGCTGCCGCCGCTTCTCCCGCTTCTCCAACGCCAACAACTCCCGACGTCTCCTCAGCTTCGTCCGCTCGTCCACCCCATTCCAGAACTTGAAGAAGTACTGAATCGCCGACGCCACCCCGAACACCACCACCCCATACATCCACCACATCGCCCACTGCGCCCACTCCCGGTTCCGGATCGAAACCAGCATCAGCGAGATCGCAATCACCTGAAAGACCATCTTCGTCTTCCCCAGGTCACTGGCCTTGATCGTGTACCCCTCGGCCGCCGCAATCCCGCGCAACCCCGTCACCGCGAACTCCCGGCCGATGATCAGAATCGCCATCCACCCCGGCACCGCGCGCACCTGCACCAGCGAAATCAGCGCCGCCGAAATCAGCATCTTATCCGCGATCGGGTCCAGCAGCGTGCCGACCGTCGTCACCTGCTTCCACCGCCGCGCCAGATACCCGTCCAGCAGATCCGTGAACGCCGCCGCCAGGAAGATCGCCAGCGCCAGATACTCGTTAGCCACCGGCCAATCCATCACGCGCAGGCCAAAGTCGTCCTGCACCAGCGCCACCACCAGCAGCGGCACGAAGAAGATCCGAAGTATCGTGAGTAGGTTGGGAAGGTTCATCCCGGGTTCACCTCTCTAGAGTCCACTAGACCGTATCACAACGCAAGTACCGGTAGCGCGCCAGCTCCTTCGCCGCCGCGTCCGTCATCTCCACCTCGAACTCGTAGTGGTCCTCCACAAACTGCTTATTCAGGATCCGCGCGTTCTCGTGCACCCGGTGCAACGCCGCCCCGTCGCTCGCCGCCACCCGCAGTTCCATATGGACCAGCGCCTGCCCCGGCAACTCCGCCTCGATCCGCGTCAACAGCTCGTCGATGCCAATCCCCGCCGCCGCGCTCACCCGCGCCGCGCCCTCCGGAGCCCCCACAAACCCAGGCATATCGGCCTTGTTCCACACCACCAGCTGCCGCGTCCCCTGCGCCCCGATCTCTTCCAAAACCATCTGCACATGCGCCATCGCCAACTCGGCCTCTTCGCTCGCCCCGTCGACGACATGCACCAGCAGCGCCGCCTCCGTCACCTCTTCCAACGTGGCGCGAAACGCCTTCACCAACGTCGTCGGCAAGTTCCGGATGAACCCCACCGTGTCGCTCAACAGAATCTTCTTCTTCGATGGCAGCGCCAACATCCGCACCGTCGGGTCCAACGTCGCGAACATCCGCGCATCGGCCACCACGCCCGCCCCCGTCAGCCGGTTAAACAGTGTGCTCTTGCCGGCATTGGTGTACCCCACCAGCGCCACGGTCTGTAGCGGTACGGACTGCCTCTGCCGCCGCTGCGTCCCGCGCGTCCCCCGTACCGATTCCAGTGACCGTTCCAACTGCGCCAGCCGCCCCCGGATCCGCCGCCGATCAGTTTCCAGCTTCGTCTCGCCCGGGCCCTTCGTGCCGATGCCGCCACCCTGCCGCGTCATCTCCGCCCCATGCCCCGAAAGCCGCGGCAACAGGTACTGCAACTGCGCCAGCTCCACCTGC
>CANIFK010000728.1 GCA_947466555.1 Acidobacteriota bacterium
CGCCAGAGCCCAGCAGTTTCGCCGTCGCGTGATCGGTCTTGAAGTATTCCACCGTCAGCTTCGAGTAGCTGAACGAAACGTCTTCCAACGGCAGGTTCTGGCCCAGTTCCTGCAGCGCCGCCGCGGTAAAGGACTGCACGTGGCAGTTCTCGAAGATGTAGGAGAGGTAGGTCGTCTTCTCGCCCGTCGCGCGGCAGAGGTGAACCTGCATCTTCGGAATCGGTTCGCCCTTCGCGCAGTAGAAGAACAACTTCGGCGTCGCGATGTCGATCGTCTTCTTGATCGAGAACAGCTTGAAGTTGGCGCGTTCGGAGAACTGCGAACCGCCCGACGACAACGAACCCGTCACCGCGTGGTGCACGCCGATTTCGAACTGAACCAGTTCGATCCAGTCCTTGTGCTTGCTGTCCGTGGACTCGCCTTTGATATTGCTTATTTCCAGAAAATAATCTGTTGCCATGGAAAAACTCCTGTGCGTAAGAGGGTACAGTCAGGTTATAGGTGCGCGGGGACACGCCACCTGTGGCGGTGGCGTGATCCGCGAGTACAAAGCAGGAATGCTTGAGGAAGCTCGATTAGCCCTTGGCCGGCGGCGGCAGGTCGGCCACCAGGCGCAGCGAAACGGACAGCTCGTCGAGTTGGAAGTGCGGCTTCAGGAACGCCACAGCGCGATAAGCGCCAGGCTTTCCGGGAACGTCCACAACGTCGATACGGGCTTCCCGCAACGGATGCGAGGCTTTTGCTTCCTTGGACGCGTCGTCGTCAAGAATGACGTACTGCGCAATCCAGGTGTTCAGGAACGTCTCGCACTGCGAGCGGGACATGAAGCTGCCGATCTTGTCGCGCATCATGGCCTTCAGGTAGTGAGCGAAACGGCTGACGGCCAGAATGTACGGCAACTGCGCCGATAGACGGGCGTTGGCGTTGGCGGCATCCTTGTCGTACAGCTTCGGCTTCTGGGCGGACTGGACGCTGAAGAACGCCGCGTAATCGGTGTTCTTGCAGTGAACCAACGGGATGAAGCCCTGGTCGGCCAGTTCCTTTTCCCGGCGATCGGTGATCGGCACTTCGGTCGGGCACTTCATGACGATGTCGCCATCGTCGGTGTTGAAGTTGTGCACCGGCAGCCCGTCCACCATACCGCCGCCTTCCACGCCGCGAATCGCGGCGCACCAGTGGTGCGTGGCGAACGATTGCGTCAGCTTGGCGCCCAAGGCCCACGCCGCGTTCATCCACAGGTACTTGTTGTGATCGGTCCCGTCCACGCCCTCTTCGTAGCTGAAGGCTTCCACCGGCTTGGTGTCCTTGCCATACGGCAGACGGCCCAGAACGCGCGGCAGGCACATGCCCACATAGCGCGAATCTTCGGTGGCGCGGAACGACTTCCACTTCGCGAATTCCGTCGAGTCAAAAATCTTGCCCAGGTCACGCGGCTGGTCGAGAGCCGAGAAGCTGTCCAGGTTCATGATCGTCGGATCGGCGCCCGTCAGGAACGGAGCATGCGCCGCCGCGGCGACGTTCGAAATGCGTTCCAGCAGTTCGATATCTTCCGGGTGCTTGCCGAATGCGTAGTCGCCGACCAGAGCGCCGAAGGGCGCGCCGCCGAAGACGCCGAATTCTTCTTCGTAGACCTTTTTGAACATCGCGCTTTGGTCGAACTCAGGGGCGCGCTGCAGATCGCGAAGCAGTTCTTTCTTGGAGCAGTTGAGCACCTTGATCTTCAGCCCGGCCGAGGTTTCCGACTGGTCCATCATGTACTTCAACCCGCGCCAGGAACCTTCCAGCTTCTGGAACGCTTCGTTGTGCAGGATCTCGTTCAACTGCAGGGAAATCAGATGGTCGATCTGCGCGATGCGGGCGTTAATCGTCGCCTCGGCATCCCGCGAAACCGTCATGTGTCCCTGCAAAATCTGGGAGACGAACTCTTTGATCTGGCTCTTGCCGCGCTCTTTCGCCGCCGAATCGGTCCCGACGCGCCCTTCTTCTACGATTTGATCCAGAAAACTCCCTTCCAGAGTCGTTTCCTGGGCCTGGGCTTGTACCTTCTGAGCATCACTCATTGCTGTCGCCTCCGAGTTCGTTCTTCAGCTTTTCCATCGCGGCCGGATCCTTGGCCGTCTTCATCAGCACTTCTTCCAACTTATCGTTGGTCTGCAGCGTCCCGCGGAGATCGGCGAGGCGAGTCCGCAGTTCCAACAGTTCCCGAATCGGTTTCACCTGGCGGGCAACGTTTTCCGGGTCGAAATCATCCATGCTCTTGAAGTGCAGGTCGACTTTCAGCTGACCGGCGTCCGCTTCGTCGCTCAATTTGTTCTCCACCGAGAACGCCAGATGCGGCTTCATGCCAGCCAATACCTGGTCGAAATTGTCGGGGTTCACTTCCGTAAACTTGCGGTCGCGGAGACGAGCCAAGGGCTCAACCGGTTGGCCCGTGAAATCGCCCAGAACGCCCATCACGAAGGGAAGTTCCTTCACTTCGATCGCGCCACCTGTCTCAACATCGTAGGTGATCTGGACGCGTGGCGGGCGAACCCGGTCCAGTTTATGTTGCGTGCTTTCTCTTGCCATAATCTCCTCAATTCTGTATCGGGAAACGGAACACTACTAATAGGTGCCGAAGGACCAGCGCTGCACTACACAGACACGAATAGCCGAGTGGACCAGGGACCGGTCCGTAGCGAGTATATCTGCGTGGGGAAGGTCAGTCAAGAGTTATGCTGCCGTACTACGCCTTACTCGCAGCCTCTACCCCGTACTGCTTTCCACCCTCACAGTCTGATAGCGTTAACCGCGCGAAAAACCCGTCAATTGGCTCACAGAAAATGTAGTGCGCCACACCCCTCCTCCGTTACAAAATTCTCACGGCGATAGAATGGTGGCATGCAAGACGGAATTGAGATTGTCGGCCGCCGATTCTCCTCGCGGCTCTTCGTTGGTACAGGGAAATATCGCAGCAACGCCGAAATGGCCGCCTGCCACACCGCCTCCGGCGCCGAGGTGGTTACGGTCGCTGTTCGCCGGGTGAATCTGAACGACACCTCAGGGGAATCCCTGCTGAATCATATCCCCCGCGACAAATACTTCCTGCTGCCCAACACCGCCGCCTGCTACACCGCCGACGAAGCCATCCGCACCGCCCGCCTCGGCCGCGAAGTCGGGCTCTCCCACTGGGTCAAGCTCGAAGTCATCGGCGACCCCGACACCCTTTTCCCCGACAACGAAGGCCTCATCGAAGCCACCCGCGTCCTCGCCAAGGAAGGCTTCGTCGTTCTGCCCTACACCACCGACGATCTCATCAACGCCCGCAAACTCATCGACGCCGGCGCCGCCGCCGTCATGCCCCTCGCCGCCCCCATCGGCAGCGGTCTCGGCATCCAAAATCTAACGAACCTCCGCATCCTCCGCGAAAAGATCACGCAGGTCCCCCTCATCGTCGACGCCGGCGTCGGCACCGCCTCGGACGCCACCATCGCCATGGAACTCGGCTTCGACGCCATTCTCATGAACACCGCCATCGCCTCGGCCACCGACGCCGTC
>CANIFK010000729.1 GCA_947466555.1 Acidobacteriota bacterium
GCAAGAGTTCTAATGGCTGCCTCCTTTCATTTTCGGGCGATTACTTCCGACGGGAAGGCGCGCACGGGCACGCTTGTTGGCGAGAGCGATAAGGAAGTGGCGCGGGAGCTGCGGAAGCAGGGGCTGACGCCGGTCTATGTGGGGTTGGAGCAGAAGAAGGGGTTCGAGTTTGAACTGCCGGATTTTGGGGGCGGGCGGAAGAAGGAAGTTCTATTCTTCACGACGGAATTGACCACGCTTTTGAACAGCGGGATTCCGGTGGACCGGGCGTTGCAGATTTCGACGGAACTGACGGAGAAGCCGGCGTTCCGGATGGTTATTTTGGATGTGCTGCGGGTGTTGAAGGGCGGGCGGTCGCTGGCCGACTCGCTGGCGACGCATCCGAAGTATTTTTCGGACTTGTATGTGAACATGGTGCGGGCTGGGGAGGCGTCGGGCTCGCTGGGGGTTATTTTTGAGCGGCTGAGCGAGTTTGAAAAGACGCGCGATGAACTGCGGGGGTACATTATCAGCTCGATGGTGTATCCGGCGTTGCTCTCGCTTGTCGGCGCGGGCAGCGTGTTTGTGTTGATGAATTTTGTGGTGCCGAAGTTTGCGCAGGTGTTTGAGCAGGGCAACATTCCGATGCCGCTGCCGACGCGGATGATGATTGAGACGAGCCGGTATACGCAGACGTATGCGCCGTTCGTGCTGGGCGTTCTGGCTGTGGCGATTGTGGCGTTTCAGGCCTATATCCGGCAGCCCGATGGGCGGCTGTGGTGGGATGGGTTCCGGTTGCGGATTCCGTTGTTGGGGGATGCGTTGCGGAAGGCGGAGACGGCGCGGTTTGCTCGCGCGATGGGGACGTTGATTGCGAATTCGGTGCCGTTGGTCCAGAGTTTGTCGATTTCTGGCGCCATCATGAACAATAAGCGGATTTCGAATTCGCTGAACGCGGTGGCGCAGGGTGTGAAGCGCGGGGAAGGGATTGCGGCGCCGTTGAAACGGACGGGCGAATTTCCCCCGTTGGCGGCGCATTTGCTGAGTGTGGGCGAGGAGACGGGTAAGCTGGATCAGATGTTCCTGCGCATGGCTGACGTCTATGAAGCCGATACACGGGCCGCGATTCGGCGGTTCACGTCGCTGTTTGAGCCGATCATTATTTTGGTGATGGGACTGATTATCGGCGCGCTGGTGATCAGCCTGCTGCTGGCCATATCGAGTATTAACGAAGTTGCTGTTTAACCAAGGAGTTTTTCCGATGCTGAGACCGATTTCCCAACGCCGCCGCCGCTCGCAAGCCGGCCTGACCCTGATTGAAATGCTCGTCGTGGTGACGATCATCGCGGTGTTTGCCGCCGTGGTGGGGCCGAAGGTATTGCAGCGCGCCGATGTGGCGAAGAAGACCGCTGTGCGCCAGCAGATCAATTCGTTCAACACGGCGCTGGGGGCTTACAAGCTCGACACGAGTTTGTTTCCCACCAATGAGCAGGGCTTGAAGGCGCTGCGCGAGAAGCCGGAGGGCGTGAACGGGTGGCAGGGGCCTTATCTGCCGCAGGAAGTGCCGACGGATCCGTGGAACCGCGCGTATGTGTACAAGTATCCGGGTGAGCACGGCGATGAGCCGGACATCATCAGCTACGGGGCCGATGGGCAGCCGGGTGGCACGGATATGAACGAAGACATTGTGAGTTGGAAATCGAAGTGAGCCGGCGGAGGGCGACGCAGAGCGGACTGACGCTCATCGAGATTTTGATTGTGGTTGCCATTATCAGCGTCATGATCGGCATTGCGTTCCCCTCCATCACTTCGGGTATTGAATCGTTGCGGTTGCGGTCGGCCACCGATGAGATTGTTAGCACGTTTAATTCGGCGATGAATCGGGCTGATCGGCGGCAGGTGGCGGTGGAGATTGTGGTGGACCGGGGGCTGAACAAGATGTTTTTTGCCAGTGCCGATCCGGGGTACCGGCGGGAGGTTTCGATGCCGGAGGGTGTGACGATTGAGCGGGTGTTACCGACGATTCCGAACCTGGATGAGAATCTGCCGCGGCAGTTTTTGATTCATCCGGGGGGGACGGTGCCGCATATCGGGTTGGAGTTGAAGAACCGGAAGAACCAGTGGCGGATCGTGTCGGTGGACCCGATTACGGGGAGCGCGCAGGTGTTGGAGCGGCAGCCATGAAGCAGCGCGGGTTTTCGCTGTTGGAAGTGATGGTGGCGACGTTCATTATGGCCGTGGCGGTGGTGGCGTTGTTGTCGAATTTGACGACTTCGTTGCGGAATGCGTCGCGGTTGACCGATTACGATAGGGCCGCCTTGATGGCGCGGCACAAGATGGATGAACTGCTGTTGGTGCCGCGGTTGCCGGTGATGATGGAGGGGCGGTTTTTGCCGACGGAATCGGCCGGGTTGGACGCGGGGTGGCGGGCGCGGACGGGGATTTTTGAGTTTGCGCCGGGGGCGGGGCCGGGGTCGCAGGTGTTGGAGCGGGTGGAGTTGCTGATTGAGTTTAATAACGCCGGGCGGACGAAGTCGTTTTCGCTGGAGGGGTTCCGGCGGCGGTATCTGTTTCCGGACGAGCCTCCGCCGGGGGTGCCGGTGCAATGAGGCGGGCTAACCAGCGGGGCATTACGTTGTTGGAGTTGATGATTGCGGTGTCGTTGATGGCGCTGTTGAGCCTGGGCGTGCTGTATTCGATGCGCGTGGGGATTAACGCGATGGACAAGACGAACGACCGGTTTACGAAGAACCGGCGGGTGTTGGGCGTGGAGAAGGCGTTGGCCGCGCAGATTGCCGGGTTGATGCCGGTGACGGTGGAGTGCGAGCCGGGGGGGAAGGCGGTGATGTTCCAGGGCGAGCCGATGGCGATGCGGTTTGTGTCGAGCTATTCGTTGCAGGAGGGGGCGCGTGGGTATCCGAAATTGTTGGAGTTTACGGTGATTGCGGGGGAGGCGGGGCAGGGGGTGCGGCTGATTGTGAATGAGATTCCGTATGCGGGTCCGTCTAGTTTGCGGGGGGCTTGTGTGGGGACGCAGCCGGATCCGTTGACGGGGCAGGCGGCTCCGCTGTTTATTCCGATTGCGGCGCGGCCGGATTCGTTTGTGTTGGCGGATAAGTTGGCGGCGGTGCAGTTTGTGTATCGGGATGAGTTGCCGGCTCCTTTGTTTCAGAAGTGGACGCCGCGGTGGGTGGCGAATAAGCTGCCGTCGGCGGTGCGGATCGAGATGATTCCGATGGATAATTCGGCGGCGAATTTGCATGTGACGACGACTACGATTCCGATTCGGATTACGGCGAACCCGATGTTGGTTTATGCGGACTGAATTTTTAGGGAAGATGGCGGGCGGTTTTGTTGCGCCGAGGGCAATTGGGCTTGGGGCTCGTTCTTCTGGGCCCTCTGCGGGCGAGTGTCGCGTCTGGGGACACCCACCTTCGCGCTTTGCGCTTCGGCGGACAAGCCCGGCCTTCGCGTTGTTGCGGGGTGGTGTTGGTTTGTCGGGGCCTCTTGCGGGCGAGTGCGGCGTCTGGGGACACCCGGCCTGCGGC
>CANIFK010000730.1 GCA_947466555.1 Acidobacteriota bacterium
AGCGATGGGACGACGCCGATGCCGCATTTTGCGTTGAATAAAGAGCTGGTGGCGACGGCGAAGGTGAAGAAGGGGTCGGTGGATTCGCAGAATGTGGTGGGGCTGCTGCCGGGGAAAAAGAAGGAATATGTCGTCGTCAGCGCGCATATCGATCACACGGGGAAGATGACGACGTTCGCGGGGGACGGGATTTTCAATGGCGCGATGGACAACGCGAGCGGCGTGGCGGCGGTGATTGAAGTGGCGCGGCAGTTGAAGGCGGCTGGGCCCTTGGAGCGCAGCGTGTTGTTTGTGCTGGTGACGGGCGAGGAGAAGGGTTTGCAAGGGTCGCGTTTCTTTGCACGGCTGCCGACGGTGCCGCGGAAGAAACTGGTGGCCGATTGCAACATGGACATGTTCATGCCGATTCATGAGTTGAAGGCGCTGACGTTGTTGGGCGTGGATGAATCGACGCTGGGCGACAAGGCGCGGGAGGTGGCGGCGACGTTTAACTTGCCCGTGATTCCGGATCCGATTCCGGAGCAGAACCGGTTTACGCGGAGCGACCAGTACAGCTTCATTCGCGAAGGGATTCCGGCGCTGGCGTTTAAGTTCGGCTACACGAAGGGCAGCGAGGAGGAGAAGCTGCAGACGGAGTGGTTGCGGACGCGGTATCACGCTGTGAGCGACGATCTATCGCAGCCGGTGAACAAGGAAGCGGCGGGGCGGTTTACGGAGTATCTGGCCGCGTTGGTGAAGAAGACGGCGAACGATAAAGATAAGCCGGCTTGGAAGAAGACGAGCTTCTTTAAACGCTTCGCGCACTAGAAGAGGCGCCAGAGCGATTCGGCGGGCTTGGTGAGTTTGAACTGTTGATACCAGCGGCAGACGGGGTAGAGCAGTACAAGAACTACGGCCCACATGACATAGGCCATTTCGAGTGAGCCGGCTTCCTTGAAGACGGTGAGGCCGAAGGCCGCGAGCAGGTAGAAGTGGGCGATGTAGAAGAAGAGCGGCGTCTGGCCGAAGGTGATGAGCGGGGAGCTGGCCTTTGTGTGGCGGAGGAGTTGGAGGAGCAGGAGATCGACGCCGATCGAGAGGCAGAGGAAGACGAGCGAGGGCGGGTATTTGACGTTGTTGAGGAACTCGATCCAGCCTGCGTCGCGGGGCGGGCGGATGTTGCCCCACCCACCGGCGGCGCGGAGGGCGATGCCGATGGCGAGGACGGTCAGGCCGATTATCCAGATGCGGCGATCGCCATCGGGGTTGGTCCGCCACCAGTAGCCGAAGACCATGCCGGCGGCGGCGGCGGCGAGCCACGGGATGACTGGGTAGATGACGATGACGTGTTGGGTGAGGCCGGGCGTGAGTAGAACGGCTTGCCAGAGCGGGCCGATTTTGCCGGAGGCGGGAAGGAGCGTGTTGGTGGCGAAGACGCAGAGGGCGGCGGTGACGATCCAGGCCCAGCGGGGCAGGCGTAGGAGCAGGGCGCAGACCATCATCACCATACCGAGGCCGGCGAGGGTGATGAGGCCCCAGTAGAGTTCGGAGCCATCGATGGGCGGTGGCGCGGTGATGCGATTGAGGCTGACGGCGGCGGGCTTCATGACCGACTGCAGGTACATGATGGGCGTTTCGAGGAGCTGGCCGGTGAGGAAGATGGCCAGGCCGCGGAGTGCGGTGCGGCGGGCGATTTGGGACTCCGTCCAGCCGGCGGCGCGGCGGGAGGCGGCGAACCAGTAGATGCCCGCGCCCATGAGGAAGAAGAAGCCGGGGGCGCAGAGGTGGGTGATGAGGCGGGTGAGGAAGGGGAAGGCGCTCGAGTAGGCGCTCATGGCGCCGGCCCAGAATTCGCTGGCGTGCTGGCGGGCGATGAAGGCGCTGGCGTGGTCGATCGCCATGAAGATCATGATGAGGCCGCGGAGCGCGTCGACGGAATGGTAGCGTTGGTTCACCGTAGAAACAGAATACAATCGATGGTCGGTCCACTATGATTCTGCCTCTTACTCCCATCCGTTTTCTGTATCGCGCCATGGACGTTTTTGCCCGGAAGATCGGGGTCGTCTGCGGGGACAAGCAGTTCACCTACGCTGAGTTCGGAGCACGTTGCGAGCGGCTGGCGGTGGGGCTGAAAGAGCTGGGTGTGTTGCCTGGGGACCGCGTTGCGTATCTGAGTTTCAACACGCACCAACTGTTGGAAGGCTACTATGGCGTGATCATGGCGGGCGGCATTGTGATGCCGATCAACGTGCGCCTTTCGCAGGCGGAATTGATCACCGTATTGAACCATTCCGGCGCGCGCACGCTGCTGTTTGAGACTGATTTTGGCGCGACGGTTGAGGCGCTCAAGCCGCATTGTCCGCGCATTGAACACTTCATTTCGTTGAACGAACCGCACCTGGCGGCGGAGATGACTTCGGCGGAGTTGATGGCGGTGGAGGCGGCGGCGGTGGATTGGACGCACGTCGATGAGAACTCGATCGCGGAGCTGTTTTATACGAGCGGTTCGACGGGGACGCCGAAGGGCGTGGCGTTGTCGCACCGGTCGCTGTATCTGCATGCGCTGTACGCGGCGTGCACGTGCCCGCTGGCGGACAACATGGTGGACCTGCATACCATTCCGCTGTTCCATGCGAACGGTTGGGGGCGGCCGCAGTTTTCAACATTCCTGGGGTCGAAGCAGGTGATGGTGCGGCGGTTTGAACCGGTGTCGGTGCTGCAGTTGATTGAGAAGCACAAGGCTACCGATATGAGCATGGTGCCGACGATGGCGAACGCGCTGCTGGCGTGCCCGGAGTTGGGCAAGTACGACACGTCGAGCTTGCGAACGATTCTGATGGGCGGGGCGGCTTCGTCGCCGACGTTGATTGAGCGATTGGAAACCACTTTTAAGTGCACGGCGGCTTCGGGCTATGGCCTGTCGGAGACGTCGCCGATTCTGACCACGGCGCTGCCGAAGGTTGGAATTCAGTACGCCGACGATCACGACCGGTGGCAGCGGCAGGCAATGACGGGGTGGCCGGCGGTGGGGATTGAGATTCGTGTGGTGGATGCGAATGGCGCCGTTGTGCCGCGCGACGGGCACGCGATTGGGGAGATCATCACGCGCTGCGACAACGTGATGGACGGCTACTTCCGGGAGCCGGAGGCGACGGCCGCGGTGATTCGCGACGGGTGGTTCCACACGGGCGATATGGCGGTTTGGGACGACGAAGGGTACCTGCGGATTGTGGATCGGAAGAAGGAGATCATCATCAGCGGCGGGGAGAATATTTCGTCGATTGAGGTGGAGAAAGTGATCTATTCGAACCCGGCTGTGCTGGAGTGCGCGGTGGTGGCGGCGCCGGATGCGAAGTGGGGCGAGGTGCCGGCGGCGTTGATCGTTTGCAAGGAAGGCGCGACGCTGACTGAGGCGGAGTTGATGGCGTTTTTGGAGACGCGGCTGGGGCGTTTCAAGCTGCCGCGGATTGTACAGTTCGAGACGGAGCCGCTGCCGAAGACGGGGACGGGGAAGATCCGGAAGAACGTTTTGCGCGAGCGGTTCTGG
>CANIFK010000731.1 GCA_947466555.1 Acidobacteriota bacterium
CGGCCGCAGCGCCTTCCCCGCCCCGCTCACCGCCGCCTGCATCGCCGCGATATTGGCTTCCATGACATCGAGGTCCACCACCAGCGCCGGCGTGGGCAGTTCGTGTTTCCGCATCTGCCTATTCTCTTACAGTTGCGATGGAAGACATGCCCATTTGTGCCACCAGTGGCGTGCAGGGCCCGGTCCGGCCTGCCCCATCTGCGAGGACTCCCGCCAATACGTTCCCCCCACCGGCCAGCGTTGGACCACGCGGGCCGAACTGCAAGCCACCCACCGCAACGTCAGGATCGCGGCCGGCTCATCGACGGGGATCAGCCGCAGGTCTGTCTGGACCGCCGCCGGGGCGCGTCCCTCTCCAGCTACACGAACATGATCCCCTTTAATGTCAAACAGATAAGGCAGATTACTTCGAGTCTAGAGGCACTGTCCTTCGAGCGGTCCAACGGCGCCCTCGGCCGAGCGTTACCTCAAAGCGATCGCAGAGCCTGATTGAGTTTGGCCAGCCCGCGGTCGAGCGTCTCGCCACCGCTGGCAAAGGAGACGCGCAGCGTGCCTTCCCCGCCTGGGCCATAGGCGGCACCATGTACCACCACGACGCCGAACTCTTCCAGTAACCGCTTTCGAATCATATCGCTAGGAATGCCAAGGTGACGTAAATCCATCATTGCGAAAAACCCGCCTTCGGGGGCGAGCATGTTGGGGAGAGTCGATAACACCAGCTCCCGGCGGCGGGAATACTCGGCGCGCATGGCGGCCACGCAGTCCTGGGGACCGGAGAGCGCCACGGCGGCGGCGTCCTGCACGAACGTAGCCGGCCCGCGGCTCGACTGCTGGAGCACTAGCAGCATTGCTCGCGTAAACTCAGCTGGTGCAGCCACATAGCCCACACGCCATCCAGTCATGCAGTAGGTTTTGGAAAGCGCATTTACGACCACCGAACGGTCGCGGAGAACGGTGGCGGGGGAGATATGCTCGTGTCCCTCGTAGACGATGGCCTCGTAGATCTCGTCGCTGATGATGGTCACGCCATGCCGTTCACAGAACACGGCAATGTCCTCTAACTCCTTACGGGTCAATACAGTACCGGTCGGATTCCAAGGAGTATTTAAGAGAAGTGCGCGGCACTGCGGGGTCCAGACCGCCTCCAGCGCCTCGACGGTCAACACGAAACGGCCGTTGGCTATCGCGGATGGCACCGCGACGGGGACGGCGCCGGTCAGGCGGATCGGCGAGAGATAGGCGTCGTAGACCGGATCGGGCACCATCACCGCATCGCCCTCGTTCAGCATTGCCGCCAGAGCCGCGTAGATGCCGAACGTGCCTCCGGTGGTGACTAAGATTTCAGTTGCAGGATCATAGCGTAAGCCATTGTCGCGGATCAGCTTATCGGCGATGGCTTCGCGCAAACGCGGTTCGCCTCGCTGGTCCGGATACATGGTCCGGCCGTTGGCGAGCGCCTTCTGCGCCTCCTCGACGATGTGGGCCGGGGTGGGCAAATCGGGCTCCCCGCGCATCAGAGAAACGAGAGGTCCGGGGGTAGCCCGGACCTCGGCGAGGATGGAATTGACGGCGGTCGGACGGAGTCCGGCGACGCGATTGGCGACCGGAATCACTAGCCGACCTGCCAAACTTCGATGCTCTTGGTACCAGTGGAAACGGCCAGAGAGCGGCCGTCGGGTGCAAAAACCACGCTCGAAACGCGCTGTTTTGCATCAAAAACGTGCACTTTTGCCCCACTTTTGACGTCAAAAACATGCACTTTGACAGCCATCTTGAGGGTGATTTCGTTGAATCCGCCGGTGGCGATCCGGGTTCCGTCGGGCGAAAACGCCAGGGCCGAGATCATCTCCGGGAGCTTCGGAATGGTCCGGAGCTGGCGAAAGGTTTTGGCGTCGTAGAAGTAGAGCGTCTTGTCGGCGCCGCCGGCGGCGAGCATTTTGCCGTCGGGGGAGAACTTCATATCGAACATCGAAACGGGAAGCTCGTCGATCAGGCGAAGCAGTTCGCCGTTGCGGGAGTTCCAGGCGCGGATGTCGGCGTCATAGCTGGCCGCGACGACGTTCTTCCCGTCGGGAGAGACGGCCATGGAGGCGATGCCGCCGAGGCCCGATGGCACGACGTACTCCTCTTTGCCCATCTGGTCGATGGCGCGCATTTTGATTTCGGTCTCGCCGTGGGCGATGAAGAAGCGGCCATCGGTGGGGGAGGGCGTCGAGCGGCGGGCGCGGGGGCCGGTGGGCTTGGCCTGCTTGGCGACCTTGCCGGTGGCGAGGTCCCAGGTCTTAAGCGTGCCGTCTTTGGCCACGCTGAGCGCGGTGGAGGCGGTGAGGGTGGAGGGAGAGTCGTCCTTATCGAAGGTGAGCGTGCTTTGGAGCGCGCCGGTGGCGACGTTCCAGGTACGGACTTTCAGGTCCTGGCAAAGACCATGGATCGACTTGCCATCGACGGAGAAGGCGAGGGGGCCGACGTTGGCGTCGGCATTGATGGAAGTGGCCACGGTTAGAGGGTCTCCAGGCAGATGTCGAACTGGATGGAGGCGCGGGACGGGCCGGGGCCTTCGTAGAGAGCGACGGGGCGGACGAGTTCGCGGCTGGCGACGATATTGCGCTTTTTGAAGTTCTTGTCGGGATCGCCGTCGAAGAACGGATCGGTGGCGAAGTAGGCCTGGGTGATCAGGGTCTTGTGGCCGGGGGCGGAGATCAAGTAGTGAATGTGCTGGGCCGGGCGGTCGTCGTAGTGGCCGGGGAGGATGGTTTCGATGGAATACGCCGAGGCGTCGGCAACTTCCAGCTTGGTGCGGTAACGGTAGCCTTCCACGTCGTAGAGACCTTTGTAGTCGGCCTGCCACATTTCGATTTTGACGCCATGGACCTTTTGGCCCTTAGTGTTGACCACTTTGCCATCGACGCGGAGCGGGAAGCCGGGTTCGCCGTTGATGCGGAGGTTCGCATTGTTGGGCGCGCCTTTGCGGTAGAAGGGTCCGAGGACTTCGGTGGAGGTGGGCTTGTGGGCATTGGCTTCGCCCTGTTCCCAGAAAGCGAGCAACTGGGTGTTGGACAACGTGGTGGCACCGGCGAGGAGCGAGCCTCGGACGATGCAGTTTTCGAGCATTTGGCGACGGGTCTTCATGATTAGCTCCTCTGTGAGGATAATATAAGCACGATGCTTACGCGACGCGCGCTGTTGGGATCGGCGGCACTGTTGCCGCAGGCCTTCGCGGCCAACGACCGGATTCAGATTGGCGTGATTGGCGCGGGGGGACGGGCGCAGCATTTGATGAAGTCCCTGGTACAGATGCCGGGGGCGAAGATCGTTGGCATTTGCGATGTGTGGGACGCCAATATCGAGAAGGCTTCCGCGATGGCCGGCATCAAGTCATCGTCGAAGAACCACTTGGAGTTTTTGCAGCGGAAGGATCTGGACGCGGTGCTGATTGCCTCGCCCGACCACTGGCATGTGCAGTTGCTGACGGACGCGTGCGCAGCGGGGAAAGATGTCTATGTGGAGAAGCCGCTGAC
>CANIFK010000732.1 GCA_947466555.1 Acidobacteriota bacterium
GAAGCGCTTCTCCGGGTCGTCCAGAATTGCCCGAAACTCATCCATTCAATACGCCCTCAATTCTCGAGCCATCGCGCGAAATCCTCACTCCCTTTGGCTCGCCGGGACGGCGACTTAGTATATACTCACACAAATTTCAGGAGTCACAATGGGACCCAACTTACTCCGCTCCGCCCTGCTCGCGGCCGCCCTCGTCGCCACCGCCCACGCCCAGGAATCCCGCGCCTCGCTCATCGGCCGCATCACCGATCCTACCGGCGCCCTAATCGCCTCCGCCAAGGTCCAGGCCACCAACACCGCCACCAACGCAAGCGTCGCCACGCAAACTAACGAGTCCGGTAACTTCGAAATTCCCTATCTCATCTCCGGCGTCTATCGCATCACCGTCGAAGCCACAGGCTTCAAAAAGACCGTCCGCGATAACATCCAACTCCGCATCGGAGACCGTATCACCCTCGACTTCTCCCTCACCTTGGGTGACGTCGCCGAATCCGTCCAGGTCACCGGCGAAACACCCCAGCTCGATACCGCCAGCGCCAACATGGGCCTCGTCATGGAACAGCGCCGCGTCCAGGAACTCCCCGTCGTCGGCGGCAACCCCTTCTACCTCACTCGCCTCTCCGCCGGCGTCCTCTCCACCGGCGGCCGCAGCGCTGGCAATGCCATGGATAACGGCGTCGCCACCGGCATCGTCGTCAACGGCACCCGCGGCAACGGCAGCGAAGCCACCGTCGACGGCTCCCCCGTCATGGCCAACCGCACCGCCGCCTTCTCCCCGCCCCAGGATCTCGTCCAGGAGTTCAAGGTCAATACCGCCACGTACGATGCGTCGATCGGCCACGCCGCCGGCGCCATGACCAACGTCAGCATGAAGTCCGGCACCAACTCCATCCACGGCACCGCCTTCCTCGATAACTCCAACATCCGCGCCGTCCCCTGGTTCACCAACCGCTTCCTCTACGACCCCAAAAACAACCTTTCTCAAACCGAACGCGACCGCCAAATCCCCTCCTGGCTCCACCGCCGCTTCGGCGGCACCATGACCGGCCCCGTGTCGATCCCCAAAGTCTACGACGGCCGCAACCGCACCTTCTGGACGTATGGCTTCGAAGACCTCACCATCATCCGCAACCTCTCCTTCACCGGCACCGTCCCCACCGAAGCCCAGCGCCGCGGCGACTTCTCGGCTCTCCTGAAACTCGGAGCCCGCTACCAGGTCTACGACCCCTTCACCACCGTCCCCGCCGCCAACGGCCGCTTCTCCCGCCAGCCGCTCCCTGGCAACATCATCCCCCAATCCCGCGTCGATCCCGTCGGCTCCAAAATCGCCAACTTCTTCCCGCTCCCCAACCAGCCCGGCCAAAATGCGGAAGAGACCAACAACTTCTTCAACACCCAGAAAATCGACCGTGAAAACTACATCCACACCTCCCGCGTCGATCACAACTTCACCGCAAAGAACCGCTTCTTCTTCCGCTGGTTCAATCAGCAGCACGACAACTCCACCGACTTCCTCGGCACCATCACTAACGTCGACCTGCTCGACCGCACCGCCTGGGGCCTCGTCGCCGACGACGTGCACATCTTCAACCCCGGCCTGCTCCTGAACATCCGCTACGGCATCACCTACGAAAACAACATCAACGGCCGCGGCAGCCAAGGCTTCGACCTCACCTCCCTCGGCCTACCCGCCAGCCTCACCACCAACATCATCAATCGCCTCGGCCCCAACGGCATCGCTTTCCCCAACGTCCAGGTCGATGGCGCCGTCTACACCGCGCTCTCCAACAACGGCGGCACCCGCGGCGCAACCAACTACAGCACCGCCGGCGCCACGCTGACGAAAATCTCCGGCCGCCACAGCACCCGCTACGGCGTCGAATACCGCCTCCAGCGCGAGACGGCCTTCAACTACGGCTTCGCCGCCCCCCAGCTCCTCTTCGCCGGCACCTACACCCGCGGCCCGCTCGATAACGCCGCCGCCGCGCCCATCGGCCAGGGCATGGCCTCCATGATGTTCGGCATCCCCAGCGGCGGCACCATCAACAACAACGCCTCCTCCGCCCAGGAAAACAGCTACTGGGGCCTGTTCGTCCAGGACGATTGGCGCGTCACCTCCAAGCTCACCATCAACCTCGGCCTCCGCTACGAGTTCGAAAAACCAACCAGCGAACGCTACAACCGCTCCATCCGCGGCTTCGATTTCGCCACCGCCAACCCAGCCTCCCCCGCCCAGCTCAAAACCGTCGGCGGCCTCCTCTTCGCCGGCGTCGGCTCGCAACCCCGCCAGCTCTGGGACGCCGATAAAAACAACTTCGCCCCCCGCGTCGGCCTGGCCTACTCGCTCAATGGCAAGACCGTCATCCGCACCGGCTACGGCGTCTTCTTCGACGTGCTCGGCGTCGACAAAGTCGACGTCAACCAGGGCGGCTTCAACCAGCCCACGAACCTGATCCCCTCTCTCGACAACGGCCAAACCTACGTCGGCACGCTCCGCAATCCCTTCCCCAACGGCATCGATCCGGCCCCCGGCGCCTCCGCGGGTCTCGCGACCTTCGTCGGCCGCGCCGTCAGCTTCTTCAACAGCAAACCGCTCAACCCCTACAACCAGCGCTGGTCGTTCTCTCTCCAGCGCCAACTGCCCTTCGGCGTCGTTCTCGATGCCGGCTACGTCGGCAACCGCGCCGCCAAGCTTGCCGTCACCCGCGAACTGAACCCCATCCCGCGCCAGTATTTATCCACCTCCGCCACCCGCGATCAAGCCGTCATCGACTCGCTCTCCCGCCAGGTGCCCAATCCCTTCTTCGGCAACCCCGCTTTCGCCGGAACAGGCCTCGCCAACCAAACCGTCGCCGCCTCCCAGCTCCTCCGGCCCTACCCCCAATTCACCAGCATCCAGACCACGTTCCCGGCGGGTTATTCCTACTACCATTCGCTCCAAGTGAACGCCGAAAAGCGCATGAGCAAAGGCCTCAGCTTCCAGGCCAGCTGGACCTACGGCAAGTTCATGGAAGCCACAGCCTACCGCAACGACACGGACTCTAACCTCGAAAAGGTGATCTCCGATCTCGATTACACCCACCGCTTCGTCCTCAGCTCCATCTACGAATTCCCCTTCGGCCGTGGCCGCACCTGGCTCAACAAAATGCCCTTCGCCGCCGAGGCGATTCTCGGGGGCTGGCAGTTGCAGGGCTGGTTCGAAGGCCAGACCGGTGAAGTGCTCGGCTTCGGCAACGCCATCTTCAACGGCGATCTCCACAACATCGAACTCCCCGTCAGCCAGCGCCGCGCCGAGCGCTGGTTCAACACCGACGCGGGCTTCAACCGCAACTCCGCGCAGGTCTTGGCGAACAACATCCAAACCTTGAGCACCCGCTTCAACGGTTTTCGCGCCGACGGCATCAACAACTTCGACGTCTCGCTCTTCAAGAACCTGAAGATCAAGGAACGCTATAACGCGCAGTTCCGCCTGGAGAACTTCAACGCGCTAAACCACGTCCAGTTCGGCGGGCCGAA
>CANIFK010000733.1 GCA_947466555.1 Acidobacteriota bacterium
TCCGGTCTGCCGAAGCAGCCGGACGAGCCGCTCGACAGCGAGCGGTTCGTCGTCCAAAACAAACGCGCGCATCAGGCTCATCGAACACTCCAGAACCACGGGGACAGGCCACCCCGAGGCGACAGCCGAGGGAGCCTGTCCCCAACACAACCCGGCAGCACGACCAAGCCGCCAAAAGGAGCCGAAGCAACAAACGCCGCCACGCAGCGAAAGGCGCCCAAAGAACCAACTGGCCCGCCAACGCCAGCACGAAGAAAGGAGCTCAAGCCGGCACCTCCAACCGGACCGTCGACGAATCAAACGCCAACCGCCCCCGGTCGGCAAACAACACCTCCAGCCGCGAGCGCAGATTGTCCAATCCGTGCCCCGGCACAATCGAGCCGGCCCCAACACCCGGCCCGCTATCGGAAACCGAAACTGTCAACACGCCGCCCGAAACCGCGGCGCAAACCGTAATCGCCCCGCCCGTCCGGCTCGGCGCAACCACGTGCTTCACCGAGTTCTCCACCAGCGTCTGTACCGCCAACGGCGGCACGGAACAGGAAAGAACAGCCTCCGGCACGTCCAGCTCGAACCGCAACCGGTCGCCGAACCGGGTCTTCTCAATGTCCAGGTAATCCCGGACAATCCGCATCTCTTGCCCAAGAGAAACCAGCGGCGTATCGCTCGAATCGAGCGAAAACCGCAGCAGCGTGCACAACCGCTGCAACTGCGCATCCGCCGCCATCGGGTCGGAATGGATCAGCGACGAAATCGAGTTCAACGTATTGAACAGAAAGTGAGGATGTATGCGAGACTCCAACGACGCCAACCGCGCCTCCGTGGCCAGCTTCAACGCCCTCTCGCGCTCTAACTCGGACCGCTCATACCGCACCCGCCAGTACTCGTATATCATCACCGCCAGCCCGAAACTGAACGTGATAAACGCCGCAAACTGCAGGTTGAGCTGGTACGAGCGCCAGAAACTCCGCCCCCGGACAATCTCCAGATTCCACAACAGCGCCAGTCCAATCAGTGTCCCCACGGCCACAGCCACCAGCACCGACCCAAGCCGGACGCTCCACACCACCACCGCGCCCCGGCCCTCGGCCCACGGCCACGCCCGCGAGCTCACCGCCGAGACCAGCGAGCCGATGCACACCGTGTACACCAACGACGCCAGCAGCCCGGCCATCGCATCGTTCCGCGGGAATCCGCCCGTCAGCCACACGTTCACGGCGAAAGCCGCGACGGTGATCCCACCCATCGCGGCCGCCCATCGCCGATGCTCGCTCGTTATCCGCACTCTCTTAATTCTTGAACGCTTTCGGGCTGCCCATGTGGCAACCCACACAGCTCCCGTCCTTGGCCGACAACTTCCCATCGGCAAAGTACCGGTCGGCCTTCGCCGCCCACGGCGTCCCCGGCAGCTTGTCCTGGATCTTCTTAAAGAACTCCGCCGCTCGTTCTTTATTGCCGATCCGCGCGTTCCCATCGGCGATCCCGATCCACAATTCGCCGATCGAGTGCTCCGAAAAATGGCTCAAATCGCCGTCTTTCTGCAGCTCCCAGGCCATCTCGAAATCGGTGACCGCCTTCTCAATCAACGGCCGCGCCACCTCGGCGGGCATAAACCGCGTCGCCGCCATGTAAGCCGATCCGCGCGGAATCCGCACGCCGATGCTCTTCGGCGCCAGCGCCGCCCCGCGGTCCATCATCCCGGTGCCCTTCTGGAACATCGCCATGCCAGCCGCCATATCGCCAGCCCGGAACTTCTCCGTCGATTGGAAGAAGATCCCGCTGCCCTGCCATACCAGCGCCTCGGCGTGGTCGGGGTTCTCTTTCAGGGTGGCCTCGCCGATGGTCATCGCCTTGGCCATCGCCTCTTTGTCACCGGCAAACCCGGCAAAAAACAAGTCCCGCACCTTGTGGTCAAACCGCACCGTCTCGGCGCCCAACAGCGCCACCGCGCCCATCAAAATCGCAACGTGTTTCATGGTGATCTCCTCAGGCTCTATCCTGCCGGAGCCCCGCCGGAAGGTCATCCTCTTTCCGACGAACCGTCCCGATTTGCCGACGAACCGCGCGCCAACGCCGACGAGCCGTGTACACTGTTCCTCTTGCACACCTTGCGCAACTGGATCCCCGCCGTCGCCATGATGCTGGTCTCCCTGATCAGCTACATCGACCGCAATACGCTGGCCCTCCTGGCTCCCACCATGCTCGCCGAACTGCACCTGTCCGGCGAACAGTACGGCTGGGTCGTCAGCGGGTTCAGCATCGCCTACATGATCGGCAACCTCCTCTGGGGCCGCTGGATCGACAGCTTCGGCCTCCGTCTCGCCATGACCGCCGCCGTCGGCTTCTGGAGCCTGTCCTCGGCCAGCCACGCGCTCACCGCCGGCTTCGTGACCCTGTTCATCGCCCGCACCGCCCTGGGCTTCGGCGAAGGCGCCACCTTCCCCGGCGGTCTGCGCACGGTGGTCCAAACGCTCGAGCCAGTCCAGCGCGCCCGCGGCATCGCCGTGGCCTTCAGCGGTGGAGCCCTCGGAGCCATCATTACCCCGCTCATCATGACCCCGGTCTACCAGGCCTTTGGCTGGCGCGGGGCCTTCTGGTTCACCGGCGCCATCGGCCTCGCCTGGATCACCATGTGGCAGATCCTGAGCCGCCGCAAAGAGCTGCAAAAGGTGGCCACCCACACTGCCGCCGAAACGGCCAACCGCCCCTCCTGGCGCAACCCCAAGTTTTGGGCCTTCGCCTGCATCTACGCCTTCGGGTCGCTCCCGTTGGGCTTCGTGCTCTACTACGCGCCGCTCTATTTGAAGGTGCTCGGCAAGACCCAGGTGGAACTGGGCGGGCTGCTCTGGATTCCGCCGCTCGGCTGGGAGGTCGGCTACTACGCCTGGGGCTGGTGGACAGACCGCGCCGTCGGCGGCAAAGGCTTCACCCAGTCGGCCTACAAAACCCTGTTCACCATCCTGACGCTCCTGTCACTGCCGCTGGCCGCTGTGCCCTACGCCGCCAGTGTGCCATTCGCGATGACCCTGATGTTCTTCGCCATGTTCATCGCCGCCGGCTTCATCATCAGTACCTTGTCGTATGCCACATCCACCTTCGGCCTCCGCGACTCGGCGTTCCTAGCCGGCCTCGGCGCCGGCTCGTGGTCCGCGCTGGTAGCGGTGATCATGCCGATCGCCGGCCGCCTCTTCGACCAGAAGAACTACGAACTGGCCTTCCTGATCACGGCGCTGTTCCCGCTGGCCGGCTGGGCCATCTGGCTAGTCCTCAACCGCGACCGCCAAGCCCCAGCCCAAACCTAGCGCGCAGCCCACACGAGCGACCCCGGCCGACACTGTCGCCCGCGCCATCCGCGCGAACCGCACCCCAGCGACCCCGGCCTCCCGGCCGACTCCGTCGCACAATCCCGCGAGCCCCCAGCTCGCCCGCAACACCGCACGCCGCGCCATCCGCGCGGACCGCACCCCAGCGACCCCGGCCTCCCGGCCGACCCCGTCGCACAACCCCGCGA
>CANIFK010000734.1 GCA_947466555.1 Acidobacteriota bacterium
AGGCTGGAGGGGTCGATGTTCTGGGCGGCGGCGGCTACCGAGAGGAGGGCGAGGAGGAGCTTCATTTTTTCCAGTGCGGGCCGGGATGGGCGGGGAGGACCTGGGAGGGGGTAATTTCGCCGTGGAAGAGGCGGGTGATTTCGCCGGAGAGGCGGAGGTACCAATCGCTGGGGAGGGCGGCGCCATCGGCATCGAGGGTGAGCCAGAAGCCCTGGGCGGGAGCGCGGTCGCGAC
The DNA here is from genome assembly GCA_947466555.1 of Acidobacteriota bacterium. Classification (GTDB taxonomy): domain Bacteria; phylum Acidobacteriota; class Terriglobia; order Bryobacterales; family Bryobacteraceae. The sequence goes on from CANIFK010000734.1 coordinate 235, forward strand.
TGGGGGCCACCTTCATGACGGCGGTGCTTTCATCGACTTCGTCGAACATGGCGATTTTGAGCATCGTCGCGCCGGCGAGTTTGGCGTTGACGGCTTGGCGCCAGAGGAATTCGCCGCGGAGGCGGGGGATCTGATTGGGCCGGTTGGTTCGTTTGAGATTTTGTCAGGAGAAGCCGGGGAAGACGACGGGCATATAGAGCTGGCCTTGCTCCTTCGTCTTCTTCACGTCGGCGGCGAGGATGGATTCGGCCCACTTGGCGGCGGCGGCAGGGGTGCCGTAGCGGCCGACGGACCAGGGTTGGACGACGTCCATCATGGCGTAGACTTCGGCCCAGGCGGGGTCCGGTTTGGCATCGGCGGTGAGGGTGGCCCAGCGGGAGGGGGTGCCGCCCATGTAGGTGACGCGGTAGCGCGGATCGGGCGCGCGGAACTTGAACCAGACGATGAGGTCGAGGGCTTCCCTGGCGGTGGCGGGAGGATGGGCGGGGCCGTCGCCCAGGCCCATGCCCCAGACGGAGAGAACGGGTTTGCCGTTGTGGCGTTGGTAGTTGGGGTGGGCGGTGACTTTGAGTTCGTCGACGAGGTATTGCCAATCGTCCTTGAGGGTTTGGGCGAAGGTGGCGGGATTGCCGCCGGAGATGTCGTATTCGATGGCGAAGGTGCGGCCGGATTCGCGGGCGGCGGCCATGATGTTTTTGAGGACGATGTCGCCGCCGGCGCGTTTGCGGCTGGTTTCGCCGATGAAGCGTTGGACGAGGACGCCGTCGAGGCCGTACTCCTTCATCCAGCGGAAGTGGCGGCTGACGGTTTTGGGATTGCGGGAGGAGAAGAGGGACGCGGGTTTGTCGCCGATGGTCATGCCGGGGACGGGGCAGAGTTCGTCCGCGGAGAATTCGGAGAGATCGGGGTACATTTCGACGGTCAATGTTTCCGGGGTTGGCGTGCCGCGGGACCAGTGGGTCCAGCGGCCGGAGCCGTCGTTGGGGCAGGTGAACCAGCCCTGGTAACCGAGTAGAACTTTGTTGTTGAGAGTCGCCGGATCGGGATCGGACGGCGCGGCGAAGCAGGCCGCGCCGAGGGCGAAGAGGAGAGTGAGACGCAGATTAGAACTCCAGGCGGAGCGCCATGGCCATTGTGCGGTTTCCGGCCTTGGTGTTGATGACGCCAAAGGTGGAGGAGGTGATGCCGGTGGCGGGGGCGCCGAGATTGGGGTGATTCAGCATATTGTAGAACTCGGCTCTGTACTGGAGGCGGAGGCGTTCCTTGATGGGCTGCCAGCGGCTGAGAACGGAATCGAAACTGAAGGCGCCGGGGTTGCGGAGATCGGGTTCGGTGCGGGAGCCGGAGCCGAAAGAGTAGGCGCCTGGGTTGGTGTAGGCGGTGGTATCGAACCAGCGGGTCATGGTGCGGGCGTCGTTGGCGAGAGCGCCGCTTTTGGCGCGATCGGCATAGCAGCCGAGGCCGGAGACGCCGGGCATGGTGCAGGCGGCGCTGATGGCGATGGGGTTTCCGGTTTGGGCGGAGAGGATGCCGCTGGCCTGCCAGTTGCCGAGAATCATGCCGCCGATGCCGCGGGAGAGGAAGCGCTTGTTGTGGCCGAAGGGGAGTTCCCAGACCCAGTTGGCGACGAAGCGGCGGTTGATATCGGCGGCGGAGATGGAGCGGGAGCGGCCGAGGTCGTAGGGGTTGATGAAGTTGGCGCCGCCGATGAAGCGTTCGTTGACGTTATCGATGAGCTTGGCGCCGGTGAAGGAGACCTGGAAGAGCAGGCCTTTGGAGAACGAGCGTTCGGCGCGGAGTGTGAAGCCGTGATAGGAAGAGTCGCCGACGGAGGCGCGGATCTGGTTGATGCTACCGGCGTATTGCTGGTAGGGCACGAGGAGGATGCCCTGGCGGACGGTGGCGGTGCTCATGGTCCCGATGGCGATTTTGCCGAAGAAGGGATTGGGCACGAGGGCGTTGAGCTGGTTGCCGAGGGAGAGGGAACGGGGGTCGGTGGCGTTGCGGTTGTAGTTGTTCCAGATGCGCATGCCGCGGCTGCCGATGTAGGCGGCTTCGACGAGGAAATTGGACCCGAGGCTGCGCTGGATGTTGGCGTTCCACATCTGGTTGGTGGGCGTGCGCCACTCGGGCCAGATGGCCGAGATGCCGCTGCCGACGAGGGAGTTCGGGTAGGGGCGGAGGCCGGTGACGAAGGGGTTGGCGAGGGTGGAGCCGGGGATGGGTGTATTGGGCGCGGCGGGGGGCTGACCGAAGAAGGTGCTGGTGCTGACGGAGGAGCCGCTGCCGAGATCGCCGGGGCTGGAGCCGACGCCGCCGCTGCCGGGGGCGAAGAAGATGCCGTAGCCGGCGCGGAAGACGGTTTGCGGGAGGAAGGTCCAGGCGAGGCCGATGCGGGGGGCCCAGTTGTAGTTGGGGTTGCTGGGATAGCGGTGATTGGCGTTGGTCATGGTGAGCACGCCGGTGCGGCCGGTGACGGGTTCGGTGCCGGAGGGGTCGAAGTAGGCGAGTTGGTTGTAGCGTTCCTTGAAGGGCGTCTGGTATTCGAAACGCATGCCGAGATTGATGGTGAGATTGGACCGGAGCTTCCAGTCGTCCTGGAGATACCAGTTGTTGCTGGGCTGGAGGAGGGCGAGGGAGGGACCGATGGTGAACTGGCCGCTATCGGGGGCGCCGAGCATGGCGCTGGCGAGGCCGTAGCCGGCGGTGGCAGTGGCGGTGGCGGGGTCCGGCCCTTGCGTGTAGGCGCGACCGAAGGCGAAGAGGCCGGAGGGATAGTCAGGGCGGAAGGTGTTGAAGGCGCAGATGAGGACGTCGTAGCCGGTTTTGACGGCGTGGGCCCCTTTGAGCCAGGTGAAGTGGGCTTGGAATTCGGGGGTGGTTTCGGCATCGACGTTGTGGGAGGCACGGTCGGGGCCGATGGCGGTGAAGTCACCGATGTTGAAGCGGGGGAAGATGGCGTCGGCGGAGGCGGCTTTCAGGTATTGGGGGAGGCCGAGTTTGGTGATATCGAAGCCGAGGCTGAGGGGCGAGAGCTTGGTGATGGAGCGGGTGTAGCCGGCGCGGAATTCACCGATCAGATTGGGACGGAAGGTATGGGTATCGCTGATGGCGGCGGTGTGGGCGACGTTGCTTTGGTTGCCGCCGCCGTTGGTGCCTTCGCCGGGGAAGGCGATGTTGGTGAAGGGGCTGGTGCGGGGGGTGGCCTGGTAGCCGAAGCGGAAGAACATCTTGTTGCGGTCGCCGAAGTTTTGGTCGCCACGGGCGAACCAGCG
>CANIFK010000735.1 GCA_947466555.1 Acidobacteriota bacterium
GAGGTCGCCGCCGGAGAGTATGTAGGTGTCGGGGACTTCGGGAGCGGCTGGCGGGGCGACGTCTTTGACCGTGTAGGCGAGGGCTTGATAGCGGCGGGCGAGCTCCTGTTCGCGCTGCATTTTGTCGCGCGTGTCGAAGTAGGCTTTGAGCGGCTGGCGCCATTCGGGCTCCTTGACGAGGGGGAGGTCCTGGTCGAGGAAGAAGAGGTTTTTGGTGTTGAGTTTGCCGAGGAATTGTTTGACTTTGGGGTCGTCGGATTTGAGTTTGTAGAGGGTTAGGTATTGCTGCTTTAGGGCTTCGCGTTGGGCGTCGAGTTGTTGTTGGGCGGCTTCGGCGGCATCTTCGTGGAGGCGCTGTTGGCGCTTCATTTCCTTGGGGTTTTCGACGGCGTCGAAGGGGAGGGGCGCGTCGGCAATGGCCGTGCCGGCGAAGAAGGCCTGGAGCCGGTAGTAATCCTTGTGCTTGATGGGATCGTACTTATGGTCGTGGCACTGGGCGCAGCCGGTAGTGAGGCCGAGAAAGACGCTGCCGACGGTGCCGGTGATGTCGTTGAGGAAGTCCTGACGGAGCTGCTTTTTGCTGTTGGCGTCGGCTTCCCAGGGGGCGAAGCGGAGGAAGCCCTGGGCGATGATTTTGTCGGCTTGGGTGGTGGGCTTTTTGCCTCGGTATTCGTCCCCAGCGATCTGTTCCTGGACGAATAGATCGTAGGGCTTGTCGGCGTTGAAGGCGCGGATGACGTAATCGCGGTAGCGCCAGGCGGTGGGGCGTTCGCCGTCGATGGCGAAGCCGTCGGATTCGGCGTAGCGGACGAGATCGAGCCAGTGGCGGCCCCAGCGCTCGCCGTAGCGGGGGTCGGCGAGGAGCTTGTCGATCTGCTTTTCGTAGGCGTCGGGGCTGGGGTCGTTTAGGAATCCGCGGGTTTGTTCGGGAGTGGGCGGGAGGCCGATGAGATCGAAGTAGAGGCGGCGGAGGAGGGTGCGTTTGGGGGCTTCAGGGGCGGGGGTGAGGTTCTGGCTTTCGAGCTTGGCGAGGATGTGATTGTCGATGGGGTTGCGGGGCCAGGTTTGATTCTTGATGGGCGGGTTCTGCGGTTTGGCGGGGGTTTGGCGGAGCCAGGTCCAGTGGGCGTCGGTGGGGTTTGCGTTGACGGGGAGTTTGGCGATTTCGGCTTTGATTTCGGCGATGGTTTCGGCGGGGAGCTTGGCGCCGAGGGGCATTTGCGGGGTCTTTTCGCCGGTCATGTGGGGGACGATCAAGTCCCGGGCGGGGCCATGTTTGCCGCCCTTTTGGAGGGATTCGAGGGAGTTGAAACTGAGGCCGCCTTGGGCTTGCGAGCCGGTGTGGCAGGCGCCGCAGTGCTGGGTGAGCAGCGGGAGGAGTTTGCCATCGGCGGCGGCGAGGAGGCCGACGCTCAAGATGAGGCAGAGACGCATGGGGGGATCGTATCAAAATTTGATAGGCTGTAGACCGGTTCACGTGCGATTTATCGGGCTATTTTTGATGATTCCGCTGGCGGCGCAGGTCCCGGATTTTGTGGGGAAGGTGTACCCGTTTTTGGACAAGGCGGGATGCAAGGGTTGCCATAACGAGAATGGGGTGGCGTCGGCGAGCCGGTTGATTTTTCCGGGGGACGGCGCGGGGGCCGACGAGATTTTGCGGGCTGGGATGGGGATGCGGAAGTTGGTTCGGCGGGAGCGGCCGGAGGAGTCGTTGTTGGTGTTGAAGCCGACGGATCGGGTGGCGCATGCGGGGGGCGAGCGGTTGGCGAAGGGGTCCGAGGGGGAGGCGGCGCTGCGGGCATGGGCGGGGTATCTGGCTTCCCTGCCCGAGGGTGTTGGGGAGCGGCCGGCGGCGGCGCGGGCGTTGACGGTGGTGATGCGGCGGCTGACGCACGCGCAGTACAACAACACGGTGGCCGACTTGCTGGGAGACCGGACGCGGCCGGCGAATCAGTTTCCGCCGGAGGACGTGGTTAACGGGTTTACGAACCAGGCGGCGGGGCAGAGTATTTCGCCGTTGATGGCGGAGGATTATGCGCGGGCGGCGGGGAAATTGGCACGGAATGCGGCGCGGGCGGGGGCGCTGGCGCGGCTGATTCCTTGTGATAAGGCGCGGCCGGGGTGTGGAGCGGAGTTTGTTCGGTCATTTGGAGAGCGGGCGTTTCGGCGGCCGTTGACGGAGCGGGAGGTGGCGAGTTTCGTTAAGTTACTGCGGGCGGATTTTGACGCGGTGACGGTGGTGGAGGCGATGTTGCAGTCGCCGGCGTTTTTGTTTCATACGGGGACGGGTCAGTGGGCGACGGCTTCGCGGTTGTCCTATTTACTGTGGGATACGGCCCCGGATGCGGCATTGCGGGAGGCGGCGGCGCGGGGGCAGTTGGGAACGCGGGCGCAGATTGAGGCGCAGGCGCGGCGGCTGATGGCCGATGGGCGGGCGCGGCTGGCGATGAATCAGTTTCTGGCGGAGTGGTTGCGGTTTGACCGGGTGAAGGGGGCGCTGCGGGAGCGGAAGTTATATCCGGAGTTCGGGGCGGAGTTGATTGGGGCGATGCTAGAGGAGACGAGCCGGTTGTTCGGCCACTTAGTGTGGGAAGATAAATCGTTTCTCGAGTTTTTTACGGCGGAGTATAGCTTTTTGAGTTACTCGCTGGCGGGGCTTTATGAGTTGCCGGCGCCGGCGAATGAATTTGGGATGGTTCGGTTTCCGGCCGGCGGGAAGCGGGCGGGAGTGTTGGGACATGCCTCCTTTTTGACAGTGACTTCGAAGCCGGCCGAGACGGCGCCGACGGAGCGGGGGTTGTTTGTGCGGGAACACTTTTTGTGCCAGATGGTGCCGCCGCCACCGCCGGGCGTGAGTACCACGCTGCCGGTGATTTCCGATGAGAAGCCGATCACCAACCGGGAGCGGTTGGCGGGGCATTTGTCGTCGCCGACGTGCGCGTCGTGTCACCGGTTGGTGGACCCGATTGGTTTTGGATTTGAGCAGTTTGACGCCATTGGGCGGTATCGGGAGAAGCAGATTGCGCTGGTGTATCCGCCGGTGGATACGACGAAGAAGAACGTGCGGCGGGACGGGGTGCCGGTAGCGATTCCGGTGGACACGCGGGCGACGATGTTGGGGTTGCCGAATTCGGATTTTTCGAACCCGGCGGAAGCCGGGCGGATATTGGCGGGGACACCAGCGTGCCAGCGGTGCGTGGTGAAACAGTTTTTCCGTTATGCTACAGGCAGAGCCGAGACCGAGGCCGACCGGCCGCATTTGGACGAGGCTTATGACCGTTTTGTGAAATCCGGCTTCCGGTTCCGGGAACTGATGTTAGCCGTTGTTACTTCGCGCCCGTTTTTAGAGGAGTCGTTGCATGGGAATTGACACTAAGTTGAACCGGCGGAGCTTTCTGCGCGGAGTGGGCGTGGCGGGATCTGTGATTCGCATTGGGCTGCCGCCGTTGGAGGCGATGTTCAATACGAGCGGGACGGCGTATGCGGCGGGCGTGGCGAAGGCGGTGCC
>CANIFK010000736.1 GCA_947466555.1 Acidobacteriota bacterium
TCGACGCTCCCGCCCTGCCGCTCCTCCGCCGTCCAGGCGTCCCCAACCCCGCCTCGAAACTCCAGCCGCACCGCGGCCATCGTCTTCCCCGCGCCGCGAAGCGAATATACGGTCGCCTTGTCTGTCACAAAGACGGTCGCCTGACGCGTTCTCGCCAGATACGCAACCTCTACGTCGGTCTGGCCTATGTTCTGCTCAAACCAGATCGTCCGCGGCTGAGCTTGCCGCCCAAATACATCTTGACTAAGTAAGAGCGCCGTTCCAACTAACAGCCTGAGTAGTAACACTTCCCAGCTTACAGGAATCAGCGAATCGGGTTCCTGCCCCGCACTAATTATTCAACACAAACGCCCACATCGTATCGCCCGTCGCCACAATCACATACTGCTTCCCATCCAGCAAAAACGTACCCGGCGCATTGGAAACATTCCCGATCCGCGTATGCCACAACGGCTTGCCGGTCTTCGAATCATGGGCCACAAAATTGCCCATCCCGTCCCCGGCAAACAGCAGCCCGCCAGCCGTCGCCAGCAACCCGCCCCCGCCGCCATTCCCGTACCACTTGTGCCGCCACGCCACCTTGCCCGTCTTGTAATCAATGGCGCTCAAATAGTTCCCCGGCACGCCCACATACGCCTCTTCCTTCCCGCCCAATCCCATCGATCCCCGCGGATCCGTATCAGTCAGGTAGAAGATCGAAAACCCGTTCCCCTCCGGGACATAAAACAGCCCCGTGTCCGGCGAAAACGCCGGCGGCTGCCAGTTCACAGTCCCATCGGAAGTCGGCGAAACCAGCGCCCCGCCAACCGTCGGATCCTTCACCGGATCATGGTCCGGCGCGCCAAACTTGTTCAGCCCCTTCGCCCAGTTCGTATACTGCCCATACTTCGTCGTCACCAACCGCTCGCCCGTCACCCGGTCCAGCGTGAAGAAGTACCCGTTCCGCGCGGCCGTCACAACTAACTTCCGCATCTTCCCGTTAATCACGCCATCCACCAGCACCGGCGTCTGAGCCGAATCGTAGTCGTGCATATCGTGCGGCGACGTCTGGAAATACCAAGCCATCTTCCCGGTCTCGACGTTGATCGCCACCAGCGAACACGTGAACAGGTTGTCCCCCTCCCCGCGCTTGCCCGTCGTGTACGCCGGCGTCGGGTTCCCCGTGCCGATGATGTACAACTTCGTCTCCGGGTCATACGCGCCCGGAATCCAGGTCTGCGCCCCGCCGTGCCGCGCCGCGTCCAGGCTCGCCCACGTGTCCAAACCCGGGTCGCCCTTCTTCATCGGAACGGTATAAAACTTCCACTGCAAATCGCCCGTTTCCGCGTCAAACGACAGCAAAAACCCCGGCGAATCGATGTCATTTCCGGTCCCCACCAGCACATGGTTGCCGACGACAATCGGCGCCGGGGTCGAAAAATATCCCTGCTCCAAATCGGCGATCGTCTTGTGCCAGCGCTCTTTCCCGGTCTTCGCCTCCAGGCACACCAGATAGTTGTCCGGCGTCTCCATGTAGAGGTAGTTGTTCCACATCGCCAACCCGCGATTGCCAATGTGCGTGCCACCGCGCGTCTTCCAGTAGTAGTGCCACAACTCGCGCCCATCGCGCGCGTCCACGGCCCACGCGTTGTCCGGCATCGAATAATACAGCGTCCCATCCACCGCCAGCACAGAGGCCTTAATCGTGCCCCCGCCCACATTCAACAGGCCCGTACCCTCGCCGCCCACAATCAACGGCGTCGGCGCACCACCGCCAAACCGCCGGCCGCCAGCCTGCGGCATGCCCGGCGTCATCTTGATGCTCCACGCCAGCGACAGGTGCTTCACCGTCGCCGTGTTCACCAGGTTCAACGCGCTGAACCGCCGGCCCGAGTAGTCGCCGTTATACGTCGGCCACGACTCCTTCAACGGCTTCAACAAATCCGCCGGCGAAACGCCCGCGCCCTGCGCGAAAACCGGCGCGACGCCAGCCGCGACTACGAAGAGGAAAGATAGGAATCTCATTGCAAGGTCACCAGGAACGCGGTCACGTTGTGCATGTCTTTGTCGGAATAAACGGGCAGCAGCGCGCGATGCCCGGCCAGCGGGTCATTCACCACAACTTTGGGAGAATCCCCCTCCCGCCCGAACGACCGGGCCGTACCATCCGGCATCTCCAGCGTCACCACAAAATCATCAATCCGGATCAACCGCCCCTCCACCGTCTTGCCAGCCTTCGGAGTCACCGCAACCGTAATAGGCTTACCAGACCGAGCCCCACCGCGCCCACCCCGAGCCCCCGCCACCCAGGTATTCTGCAAAATCTTCGGATCGGAAATCTTGGTCGCAATGCCCTTCAAATCGCCGGTCGCCGAATGGCACCCGGCGCACTTGGAATCAAAAAACACCTTCCCCGCCTCGGCATTGCCGACAAGAATCGAAGGAGGCGCCTGTTCCGAAGGAGGCTTCCCCTGCCCGCCAATGGTCCCCAAAACGCTCCGCACATACGAAGCCACAGCCTTCGCATCCGCCGGGCTCATCGGAATCGGAGGCATCCCGCCCTGCACGCCGTTCAGAATGACGGGAACAATCTTCTCGCCCTCCCGATCGCTCAGCGAAAGCATAGAGCGCAGCAAATTCGGCCCGCCCATGTCCCCACCGCGCAAATCAGCGCCATGGCACCCACGGCAGGAGATCCCATAGATCCCCTTCCCCTGCTTCACCAAATCCGGGTCCTCCGGAGGCCTTTGCTGCCCCGGCACAAACCCGCCAACCCGTCGAGGCGCTTGAGCCGCCGCCGGAGGCGCCGGCGTCTGAGGCGCTTGCGCCCAAACCCCGCACCCGGCAGCAACAATCAGCCCGGCAATCCCAGAAAATCGTCGCATAAACCGTCTATCATCCCACGCCACCCGCTATAACGAAAAACAATCACCCACCCCAACCGCCCCACTCCGCCTCGGCCCCACCTCCGTCCAACCATCCCCCACCGGCTCCCCTCTCCGCTGCAACAGAACCAGATACCGCCCATCCGGCAAATCCGGAAACAGAACCGCACCCTCCATCACCCGTTTTTCCACCATCTCCCCGGTCACTACATGGACCAACTTCACCGATAACTCCACCCCTGCCCCACATCGCAACGAGACCGAGTTCCGCCGCAACCGGTGAACATGTGCCGTAACCATCGGCTCCACCAACACCGTAACGCGATCAGAATTCTCCGTAACCACAAACGGCGTCCGCTTATGCCGGTAGTCGCCCAGCAACTCCAGCACATAATTCCCGTTCTCCAACGCCACCCCGCCATCCGCCCCAACGTCGGCGGGCACCTCTTTCCCAAACCGGTCCAGGATTCGGAACCGGTCACCCGCCTTCGGTTTTCCATACGGATCCACAAACCGAATCGACACCTCCGCCGCCGGAACAACAAGCCCACCGACCAACGCCACCCAAAACCAAACCACTCTAGCCATTCGGCGGCCGTACCCTTCCGCTAACCCGCCCTCCCAGCCGCATAAAGTGCTTCAA
>CANIFK010000737.1 GCA_947466555.1 Acidobacteriota bacterium
CACACTTCGGCTCGGCATCACAAATTGTTCCTGCTGTCCTCATCGGTCGAGACGCCAGGAGTATGAGGAGCTCCGGCCGGGGTAACATATTGGGCAATGCGCTCCCCGCTCCTCGCCCTCCTTCTTCTCCCGGCCGCCTTCGCCCAGTCGCCCGACGACCTCGAAGCCGTCATCACCACCCCCCTCGGCGTCATCCGCTTTGAATTCGCCCCCGCCAAAGCCCCCCGCCACGTCGACGAGTTCATCGCCCGCGCCCGAAAAGGCTACTACGACGGCTCCGCCTTCCACCGCGCCGTCGCCAACGGCATCATCCAGGGCGGCGACCCGCTCCTCAAAAACCCCAAAACCCCCAAGAACCTCTGGGGCTCCGGCGGCCTCAATCTTCTCAAAGGCGAATACTCGGACATGAAGCACGAACGCGGCGTCGTCTCCACCGTCCGCATCCCCGGCAAGCCCGATTCCGACGGCGCCCAGTTCTTCATCTGCGTCTCCACCCAGCCCCCGCTCGACGGCCAGTTCTCCGCCTTCGGCCGCATCACCGAAGGCCTCGCCGTCGTCGAAAAAATCTCCCGCGTCCCCACCGGCGAAAACGGCTTCACCGATTCCCCCGTCAAAATCGACAAGATCACCATCGAACCCAAAAAGCGCGAGCCCTACGTCGACACCCCCGTCGACCAACTCCGCAAAACCGTCAAACTCCCCACCACCCTCGGAACCATCGAGATCACCCTCGAACCCGACTGGGCGCCCAACCACGTCCGGGCCTTTCTAAAACTGCTCGAATCCGGCTGGTACACCGGCACGTCCTTCCACCGCGTCGTCAAGGAGTTCGTCGTCCAAGGCGGCATGGGCCACACCCGTCCCGATAGCGCCCCCCACGATGCTGACCGCTGGGTCCGCAACCTCAAAGGCGAGTTCCGTGAAGACGTCAAACACGTCCGCGGCATCGTCTCCATGGCCCGTGGTGACGATCCCGACAGCGCCACCACGTCCTTCTTCCTCATGCTCGGCCCCGCCCCCCACCTCGACGGCAAATACACCGCCTTCGGCCGCGTAACGGCTGGCCTGGAGATCCTCGACGCCTTTGAAAAGGAACCACTCGAAGGCGAAACGCCCACCCGCCGCCTCGAAATCAAATAGCCCCTACATCGTGCTCTACCACCCGCAGCCCCCGCGCGTCGAACCGGTATTCCAACATCACCCCCGGGTCCCGCGCCTCCATCCAGAACGCGCCGATCGGCCCGAAAACCGCCCGTAATTCCGCGTCATCACAAGTCGGCAAATACGCCCGCAACACCCGCGGATCGTAGTACCGGAACAGCATCTTGTCCCCCGCCGCATCCGTCACCGTCAAAAACGTCCGCAAGTGATGGCGCAACTCCGCCAACGGCCGGTCACACTCCAAATACACCCCAAAACTCCGCCCCCAACCGCCCAGCATCAACTCGGTAAACGAATCGTCCGCCCGCAGCTCAATCACATACGGCGCCACCCGCTCCACCACCTCCGGCAGTTGCCCCGCAAACAGGCAGCTAAACGGTAAATACGAATTCACCAGCGACCAATACAGCCGCCTGTCCCGCGCCGCATCCACCAACGCCCACATATCATCCCGCGATCCCCTCGGCCACAAAATCCGCCGCACCGCCTCCCTCAAGCCGCCCCCCGTTTCCGCATCCGTTCACAAACCTCGCAAAACGGCACCCCTTCATCGCTCGCCTGTTGCAAACTCGCCGCCTGCAACACCGCATGCAGATTCTCCGCAAACGTCGCCACCTCCGCCAGCACCGGCGCTTCCTTCGCCACGCGCCGCACCGCCTCCCGCACCGGTCCCGCCACCGGCAACTCGCCCGCCGGGGGCGCCTGCGCCTTCGGCACCGTCATCACCAGATCGCCGTTCACCAGCATCCTCGCCACTTGCTCTAAAGCGTTATCTCCCCCATCCAACATCCGCCGCGAAGCCACCCCCCGCAACAGCCGCATCGCCTCCGGGTCCCCCTGAAACTGCCGCAAAAACGCCATCGCGCTCGTCATCGACCACTTCCCGCGCACCTCCGTCCGTTCAAACAGCTGCACTCTCCCAATGCGCGTGCTCACCGCTTCCCGCCCTCCAAAATCAACCGCCGCGAATCCGCCCGCCCCCGGATCCGATACCCCCCGTCCACCATCCCTTGCCCCGCATAGTTCGCCCACGAAAAATAGGCCAAATACCGCTTCCCCGCCTCACGCCCCACCACCGGCGCCATCGCCTTCCAAATCGCCCCCGGCGCCATCGTCACCAACGGCTCCATCGCCGGCCGCGGCGTCATCGGCGTCAACGGCCACTCCCGCCACTCCATCGGCCACGGCGCCGCCCCCGGCTCCTCCACCGGGAATTCGGTCATTTTCATCACCGCCTTCCGCAGCAGCCCCTCCGGCGCCAGCCACCGCGGATCGGTAAAACAGATCTTCTCTTTCCCCACATTCCGCACCGTCACGGTGAAAATGTCGGCCGCCTCCAGCGTCAACTCCACCATCGCCGCCCGCTCCGGATGCGCAAAGCTCCCGCCCAGCAGTGCATTCACCCGGTACCGCAATGCCTTGATTGCCTCGTTCGCCGCATCGTTGTCGTTGTTGACAACCAGCCGTCCCCCGCCCGCTCCCGCCTGCGTCAACACGTACTCGGTCTCCGTATACCCCGGGTGCGTCGTCATCGGCGCACGGCCTTCCCACAGCCGCGCCCCCACCGCCAGCGCATGAATCTCCCGCAACGCCTCGTCGGTCAACAACTCCCGGAACACCCCAATCGCCTGCCCCGGCTGGTTCCCATCCGGCCGGAACGATTCCACGGACAACAACCCCTTCCGCGCATCCACCTCCATCCGCCAGTCATACTCCCGCACCCCATTTCCCAACGATTGCCCGCCCGCGCTCCGCACCGTAAACACAAAATCCGGCACACCCGCCCGCGGCCACCGCGCCGTAGGCGTCTTTTCCGACACCGGTACGTCAATCATGCAAGGCTCCGGTACGAATCAAAAATCGCCTCAAACATCGCTTCCGTCTGCGGATACAACTCCCGCAGCGTCGTCCCCGTCATCGTCACCACCCGCGCCGGATCGGCCAACAAAATGTGCCGCTGCACCTGCCGGATCCGCCGTCCCGCGTCGCCCCAATCATACACACACCGCCGCCCATACGCCGTCTCTTCGTTCAAAACCATCTCTAACCCGGGCAGCGTATCCAAAGCCCGCCGCGCGTACTCGCCCAGCTCCACCGCCGTCCGCAACCGCTCCGTCTTCACCACCACCGATGGGCGGAATCCGCCCCTCCCCGGAAACGCAAATGCGTACGTCGATTCGTCCGTGTACTCCTCCGGCAACTCAATCGCGAAATCCGATCCCTGAAATCTTGCCATCCGTTCTCCTAGCTAAACCATCCCACCGCACCGCCAACCATCGCCCCCACCGCCGCGCTCCCGCCTGTCGCCCAGTCATTCTTGCCACCGCTGGCAAAATACC
>CANIFK010000738.1 GCA_947466555.1 Acidobacteriota bacterium
CGACGACCGAACACCGTGCGGAATTCCGGGCGCTGGTCGAGACGCGTTGCGAATCCTCCGATGACCGGCGTCGCTTCAATGCCATCAATTTCGGCCATTTCCTCAGCCCAAAGAGCGAAGACGCCGTTGTCAGCACGTTCGGCTGCGAACCCCACTCCCTCCTGTTCGGCGGCAGCTTCCTGCTGACGAAGCGGGAAGGGAAGTGGGTATCGCTCGGCTATCATGCCGGCATGATCACGAACCAGTGCCATAAACTGGCCACCGGCTCCGGCGTCGATTTCCTGCTCTGCTCCCATGTCATGGGAATGCAGGGTTCGTTTTCCCGCGTGCTCCGTGCCTACGATTTCCGCGCGCCAAAGCGCCCGAGAATCCTGTTTTCGCTGGCGGTGTGGAACGAGATGCGCGCGCACGATGTAGATGCCTTTCCCGTCGCCGAGCAAGGCGTCATTGAATCTGTCCACTTCGACGATCTCGACGGCGACGGACTTTCAGACGTCTCAATCGTCGCGCGCACCGGCCGCGTCGAGCGCACCGCCGCCGAACGCCAGCGATTCATCGATTCCCGCGGCACCTGGGCGCCACCCCTGCGCGTCCCCTCCTACCGCGTGGAGTACCTGGTGGGCTGGGACACCCTGACCCCAACGCCGCGAAGTCAGCGACTGCCAGTACACGAATCGAATCTCACCGGTCCAGCAACTGCCGGTACACGTTCCAACTCGCGTCCGGATTAAGCACGAAGCTCACCTTGTGCTGCGCAAAATCCCTCACCAATTGCTCTGCCTTCCCCCGTGCCGCATCCCCATCGGACGTGTACAGAACAAACTCTCGCATTCCCCCGGTCGTCACAACTCCCGCAAAAAGGGATTCGTTCCCAGCGCAAAAACGGGTCTGAATCGCGTCCTCAATCGCATCGAGCTCCGCCGTCTCCTCCCGCGGCGGCAACCCCTCGCCCGTCGGATTGCGGAACGCCACCGCGATCCCAACCTGCACCGGAAACGCCGCGTTCCCGGCCACCGCGCGAAGCCCTGTGTTCGATCGCGTGATGATCAACTTCCCCTCATACGTCCCGGTGCCCACCGTCCAACTGTCCGGCACGATCCACGAAGCAATCGGCCCTTCCAACACCGCCACCGGCGCGGGCCGCAACCACTTCCACGCCAAAGCGGCCAGAAACAACAGCGGAATCAACGCAAGCCATTTCATGGTCTTGGATCATACCGCGAATATGCCGCCCACCCCGCGTCCTGGCTGAGTGAAAACCGGAACCCCAATGCCCGCGCCCGCTCCGCCGCCGCACTCGGATTCGAAGTATAGAACAACAACTCCCGCTCGCTGCCATTCATCCGCAGCACCGCCGGCAGCACCTCCCGCGACACCGCCAGCCCTCGGCGAACCACGGCATCATCCACACCCGCAGGCACCGTCACAACCAGCAACGTCGGATACGCCCAGTGCCCGGCCACGCCATGCAATCCATCATTCACCGAATACGAACTGCCGAACGTCACATCCACCTGCAACCACCGCTCGTCCCCAATAAACAGCGCGACCGGCCGCAGCGCGAGCACCAAAATGCCTACGCCGAACAACCCGATCGCGCCCCTCAAAACTACCAATGCGTCAATGACCCATCCGGCCGCAGAAACACATTCTTCCGCCCCTCCGTCGTGATCTCCGCCAACTGCTTGCACTTCGTCAAATCCACCGTTACGCCCAACCCCGGCCGGTCGTTCATCAACGCCTTGCCGTTCTTGAAATCCAAACATTCCGGCAAATGCGGCAGCGGCCGCCCGCCGTAGTTGTACTCCATAATCACCGGTCCCGGATACGTGCCCAAACAATTCACCAGCGCCGCCGTCGCAATTGGCCCCGTGAAGTGCGGCACAATGCCCACCGCATGCGTCTCGCAAATCGCCGCAATCTTCATCATCTCCGTAATCCCGCCCACGTTCGGCAGCGTGGCGCGGATATAGTCGATGTCGTGGTTCTCCACCAGCTTGTGGAAGTCGTACCGCTGGCCCCACTCCTCGCCATGCGTCAACGGCACCGTCGTCATCTGCCGCAGCTTCGGCAGGTCCTGCGCCGCATGCTCGTCGCGCGTCGGGTCCTCCACAAAATACGGCTCAAACTCTTCAATCAACTTGCAAGCCCGCACCGCGTCCGAATAGTCGAAACGCTGGTGGAAATCGATACACCAGTCGCCATCCTTGCCCACGCCCTCGCGCGCTTCCTTACAATCGGCCGCCACCTTCCGCACCCGCTCATGCGTGTTGAAAACAGCGCCAGACTGCGTGTCCCCCGCGCCCATCCGGAATGCCCGATACCCCGCCTCCATCGTCGCCCGCGCCCGCTCCCGCAGGCTCAGCCGTTCGTTCGGATTCGTATTCGCCGGCCGCGCCCCGCCCGTCGCGTAGCACTCCAAATGGTTCCGCACCGCGCCGCCCAACAGCTCATGCACCGGCAGCTTCAGCGCCTTCCCCTTGATGTCCCACAGCGCCAGATCCATCGCCCCCAGCGCGTGAATCTTCTCGCGTCCCGGCGGGTAGAACCAGGCAATATACATCTCCTGCCAGATGGCCTCAATCTTGAACGGATTCTTCCCAATCAACGTCCCGGCGCACTGCGTCAACGTATCCGTCGCGCCGCCTTCGCCAATGCCGGTGATCCCCGCGTCGGTCTCCACCGTCACCACCATGTTGCTCTGGTTGAACAGCGGATTGTAGTTCGGCGGCTCGTACACCCGCACCCGCGTGATCTTCATCTTTGGCAGGGCGGCTTCGGCGAATTGGCTGCCCGCGAAAGCGGTGGCAGCGAGCGATTGGAGGAGTTGACGGCGTTTCATGCGCCCTATCGGTATATCAGATTTCAATGCGTCATCGAATACACGATGTAGTTAATCCCCAGCCGGTACGCCAATCCCGTCATCGCCTCCGGATACTCCGCCAGGTCGGCATGCTCCCACGCATCCCCCACATCCACGTTGAAATTCACGGCAACAACAACCCGCCCCTTCTCATCCCGAATCCCCTGCCACCGCGGCGGATCCAGCGGCCGGCCCATCCCAAACCCGCCACCCCGCCCAATCCCCAAATGCCGCAAACCCGCAATAAAGAACCGCTCATTTACGTCATAGAGCACATGCCAGATCGGGTCGCTATTTTCCAAATCCAGGATCGGCTGATTCGGCACCACCAGTTCCATCGTCTGCCGGAACGCCTCGTATTCATTGGGCCCGTAGAAATCATCGACGACCAGAAACCCGCCCCGCTCCAGATACTGCCGCAGCCGCGTCGTCTCCGCCTCGCTCAAATCCCAATAACCCACCTGCGTCGCATAAACCCAAGGAAAATCGAAGATCCGGTCATCGGTCAACGGCAGATGATGCCCCTCGCCCGTGTGAATCCGCGTCAGCCGCTCAATGCCCTGCTTGAAATGCATCTCCGCTTCCGGCCAATCCTGCCGCCACCACCCGCGCCCCAACCCGCGCCGCGTGCCCCCGC
>CANIFK010000739.1 GCA_947466555.1 Acidobacteriota bacterium
GAGTTAATCTCAAAACTCCCGCCCGTCGGCAATCCCAACATAAACGTGGCCAGGTCCTGCCCCACCGCCACTGTCGTCGACGAGTTACTCGCCTGCCGCACCCAGTTATTCCCGCCAAACGCCAACTCCCCCGTCGACCGCCCATAGTTGATAATATTCAGCCGGTACTGCCGGAAATCCACACCCGTCTTCAACTGGTGCGATCCGCGAATCGCGCTCCACGTGTTAAACGTCTGCAGCGATTGCGACGGCAGCGTATTCGCCCCCGTCTGCCCCATCGTCCGTATCCCCGTCGTCGTCGTCGCAAACGTAATCGAAGGCAGCTGCAAATACTGCGAATTCGCGCCCAAATACGAGGGCAACCCCACCTGCGTCGGGTCAAACCCAAAGCTCGGCGACGAATGGTCTTCAAACATCCGCGTAAAATTCACCCTCAAATTCAAAACGTTCCGCGCGTTCAACATAATCACCTGGTCCAAACTCCCGCCAAAGTTCGCCCTGCTCAAGTTGGACCCCGTCGTCAGGTTCTGATACCAGTCATCCTTGGTTTGCGAATAGTCCGTATGCCGCACGTTCCCGTAAGTCCGGAACCGCGCACTGGCATTCCAATCCAGCCGCCCCAACTCATTCGTAAACCCGTCTTTGGTGATGTTATTGGTCCCGTAGTTCTCAAAGTCATCCGCCCGCCGCGAAGTCAGGTTCGGCTTCGGAAAATAGCCCATCAGCTTCTGCGCCACCGGGTCCAGGCGCGACACCGGAATCTGGTTATTCGCAAACGGCGTCCGCGTCACCACCGTCCCCGTCAGCACCGCCGTCCGCGGGTCGTACAACTGCGTCCGCGATGCCAGCAGCTTCGAAAAATCGCCCGTCCGCTGCGCATCGGTCGGAACGGTCATAAACGCCGTCGATGGCTGCGAAAGCTGCATCCCCTCAAACGCAAAGAACCAGAACACCTTGTCCCGGCCATTGAAAATCTTGGGCAACACCATCGGCCCGCCCACCGTCCCGCCAAACTGGTGATACTGCGAATCCGGCCGTGTCAGCCCATTCTTGTTGTTAAAGAAGTTATTCGCCACCCAGTTACTCGGCTTCGTATTCTCATACACGGACCCATGTAACTTGTTATTCCCGCTCCGCAAAATCTGATTAATCGTCCCCCCGCCCGAATGGCCAAAGGAAGCATCCGTCTCAAACACCTTCGGCCGCACCTCCTGCACCGCATCCCGGGGCGGGCTGTAGGCCAACCGCCCATCCCAAGTCGCATTCGGCACGCCATCAAGCAGCAGTTCGTTCTGTTGCGACGGCGCCCCGCCAATGCTCCACGACGCGCCCCCGCCCGAAGAAAACGGCTGGACTTCCGAAGGCTGCGCGGTCGAAAGCACCCCCAACGCCAGCGACGCCATCATAATCGGCGTCCCCCCATTCAGCGGCAAATTCTCCACTTCTTTCGCCGTAATCGTAGTCCCCACCGACCCATTCTCGACGTTAATCCCCGGCGCCTCCGCGGTAACTTCCACGCTCTGCGAAGCCTCGCCCACGTCCAGCTTCACGTCCACCACCGGGCTCGTCCCGGCACTCACTCGCACACCCTTCCGCCGGAACTGTTTGAACCCGCCAAAGCTCACCGAGATCTCATAATCCCCCGGCAACAAAAACGGAACGGTGTAATGGCCATTCTGTTCAGAAACAGCGGTGCTCTTCACGTTCGTCGATGTCTCCACCACGGTCACCTGCGCGCCGCCAATTGCCGCGCCCGTGGCGTCAGCCACAACACCACTCAACGTAGCCCGAAACTCCTGCGCCCACGCCGCCGCGGCGAGCAACAGCCCGGTTGCCAACCAAATACGAGTCCTCATGGTTCCAACTTACTCCCGCCTCCCCGCAATAAAAGAAACTTAATAGTCAGGCTTTTTCCCTGTCACGCATCTCCAGGTGTGAGCAGACGCTCACAACCCAAAGGAGTCCCACGCATGAAACTCGTAGCCATCCTAGCCCTCGTGCTCACCATCCCGGCCGCCAGCGCCGCCTCCCTCGCCTACACCCCCTACGGCGGCTCGGTCGTGGTCTGTTACGGCCTAACCTGCGGCACCACTTTCCAGGCTCTGCAGCCGATGACGGTCACCGGCCTGGCCAGCTTTGCTGGCAACTTCTTCTCGTACACCAACACGCCCTCGCCCGTAACGGTGGGCCTCTGGAACGACCAGGGCCAGCTCCTCGCCTCGGCCGAAGTCAACAATCTCACGTCCACTCTCTACGACGGCATCTGGTACGGCGAAAACATCGCGCCCGTCACCCTCGCCAAGGACGCCAACTACATCATGGGCACCTTCGTGCCCGTTGCCAACGCCGGCTCCTACGCCGGCGCCAACGCCTTCTGGAACAGCCCGTATCTCCTACCGCTCAACGGCCTGGCGTCGGAACCCCACCAGTTCGGCTTCTTCTCGGTGTTCGGCACGGACACCGCACTCAGCCTGCCCACCGCCAACGTCCTGGGCACCTACACCACCGCCAACCTTCTGTTGGGCGACGCCCCCACCGAATCCATCCCCGAGCCCGGCACCTACATCCTCTGCGGCGCCGCGCTCCTGGCCCTCGGTCTCCACCGCCGCGCCAGCGTAAAGTAAAGGAGAATGCTCCGCCGCGCCCTCCTCGTCCAAGTAGTGCTCCTAGCCCAAGCCCAACAAACGGAGACCTACGTCAACCAACGCTACGGCTTCTCCGTCGCCTACCCGAAGGATCTCCTCGCCCCCCAAGGCGAGCCGACCAACGGCGACGGCCAGAAGTTCAAGGCAAGAACGGGCAAGGGTGAACTATCGGTCTGGTCCAGCCACAACGCGCTGGACCAGACCATCCCCGAAGCCTTCCAGTCGTATAGCAAGCCGCCATTCCAGCCCACTTACAAAGTCATCAAGCCCACCTGGTACGTCTTCTCCGGCCTCGACCGCGGCAACGTCATCTACCAGAAGGGCATCCTCCAAGGCGGCATCTTCACCACCATCCGCTTCGAATACCCGCAAACCGAAAAACCAACCTGGGACCCGCTAGTCACAAAAATCGTCAACTCCCTCCGCCCGGCCTCAGGACAATAGCGCGGCCAATCGAACCGCCGTGCCGCCACAGAGCCAGTTGCTGTCGGCGGACGCAGTGGCCCGCAATCACGACTCTATTCAGAAATCCCGCGTTCGCCCATAGCTCGGCAACCTTCACCGGCAACACTGGGTTAGATTCTTGACGGGCAGACCGCGCTCCTTCAGCAGCCGCGCAAAGTGGGATCAATTACCCATATTGCTCATTGTCCCCGAGTTTCGTGCGGTTTGAGCGTATTCCCGCCCAACCCCCGCAACCGAAACTCAGTTGATTCCGGAAACCAACGGAGTTCTGCCTACGGACAACCCGCTCGGCGAGCTTCAGTTTCGCCTGTGACGCCTTGGTGAACACCGCCTTCCTGATGTCCAGCCCGGTGACACAATCGTTCCGGAACGGCATCGGCGACAGC
>CANIFK010000740.1 GCA_947466555.1 Acidobacteriota bacterium
CAGCAGCAGGTACGCCAACTCCCGCCGCAAATCCGTATTCCCCGGATCCAATGCCAGCGCCGCCTCAAACTCGTACACATACGGATACCGCGGGTTCAACAGCTCCCGCGCCTGCTCCGCCACCCGCGGCTCGGCCCCCCGCGACGCCGCCAGCAACGCCGCATGCGCGTCCGCCGCCCGGCCCAAATTCGTATACACCCGCCCCAAGTCCAACAACAAAACCCGGTACCCCGGCTTCAACTGCCACGCCCGCTCATAGTGCTTCGCCGCCAATGCCGACTCATCCCGCAACTCCGCCAACTTCGCCAACTCCTCATGCCCCGAAAAATTATCCGGAATCTCCGCCAACGCCTTCTCCCACCGCCCAATCCCCTCGGCCAGGGGCGTATCGATATTCCGGAACGCCTGCTCCGCCGTCGCGTTGCCCAGCCGACGCAACCGGTCAAATACCCGTCGCGCCTGGATCGGCTGCTTCGTCTCATACGCCAGAAACGCAAACTCCAGCGCCACATGCTGATCGGCCGGATCGCGCCGCATCGCTTCGGCGAACTGGTCGCGCGCCGCCTCCGTCTCGCCCACCTTCAACAGCGTGTACGCCAGGTCCTTCCGCACCGGGATCCGCCCCGGCTCAGCCGCCAGCCCCTGTTGAAACAGCCGGATCGCCTGGTCGTAGTCTTTCTCTTTCAACGCCGCATACGCGCGGTCCAACACCGCCTGCGCGCTCAGATGCACCGACACCAACGCCACGAAAAGGAATAGTCGCGAAAACATGGCTCTGGATAAGTAGTGGGCGCAGCCCGCCAGTTTTCTCAGGAAAATCTGATGATAATGAGAGTAATGGCCTTTACCGGTGTCGATTACTTCCTCCTGGACGCCTCGCTCAGCGAACAGGAACTGCTCGTGCGGCGGACCACCCGGCAGTTCGTCGAAGACCGCGTTGTCCCCGTCATTCGCGACTGCTTCCGCGACGGCCGCTTCCCAATGGACCTCATCCCGGAGATGGGCGAAATGGGCTTCTTCGGCGCCAATCTCGAAGGCTACGGCTGCGCCGGCATGACCAACACCGAATACGGCCTCATCATGCAGGAACTGGAACGCGGCGACTCCGGCCTCCGCAGTTTCGTCAGCGTCCAAGGTGCGCTGGTCATGTATCCCCTCCACGCCTTCGGCTCCGACGAACAAAAGAATCGCTGGCTGCCGCTGCTCCAGTCCGGCAAAGCCATCGGCTGCTTCGGCCTCACCGAACCCCAGTTCGGCTCCAACCCCAGCGGCATGCTGACGCGCGCCGTCCGCGATGGCTCGGGCTGGGTCCTCAACGGCGAAAAGACCTGGATCACCAACGGCTCCCTCGCCGACGTCGCCATCGTCTGGGCCCGCACCGACGAAGGCATCCGCGGCTTCGTCATCGAAAAAGGAACGCCCGGCTTCGCGGCATCAGACATTCACGGAAAAATGTCCATGCGCGCCTCGGTCACCTCCAGCCTTTCGCTCGTCGATGTCCGCCTGCCCGACTCGGCCATGCTCCCCGGCGCCCGCGGCCTGAAGGGCGCGCTCGCCTGCCTCTCCCAAGCCCGCTTCGGCATCGGCTGGGGCGTCTTGGGCGCCGCCATGGATTGCTACGAAACCGCCCGGCAATACGTCATCGAGCGTAAACAGTTCGACAACCGCCCGCTCGCCTCCCACCAACTGGTGCAGGAAAAGCTGGCGACGATGATTACCGAGATCACCAAGGGCCAGCTGCTCGCCCTCCAATCCGGCCGGCTAAAGGACGCCGGCAAGCTAGCCCCCCATCACATCTCGATGCTGAAGCGGAACAACGTCGCCATGGCTCTCGACTGTGCCCGCCTCAGCCGCGACCTCCTCGGCGCCAACGGCATCATGGACGAATACCCGATCATGCGCCACATGTGCAACCTGGAAACGGTCAAAACCTACGAAGGAACCGACCACGTGCATTGTCTGGTAATCGGCGAACATGTAACAGGAATTGCGGCGTACCGGTAAGGTGTCCTATACTGACAGAAGGCATTTGCTTCTATGATTCTGTCAGTCATCTTGACGATCGTTCACGTCGTCGTCTGCTTGTTCCTGGTGGTTGTCGTGCTGCTGCAAAGTGGCAAGGCGGCCGATCTGGCGGGCGCGTTCGGCGGAATGGGTTCCCAGACGGTGTTCGGCCCGCGCGGTGCGGCGACGGCTCTCAGCCGCGCTACCACGGCTTCGGCGGTGCTGTTCATGGTCACGTCGCTGGGTTTGTCGGTCATCGCGACCCGGCAATCCGGTAGCGCCGGTGGTGGTGCCAAGTCGGTGTTGGAAAACGTAAAGGATGCGGGTGCGGCTCCCACGCCCACTGCTCCTGGTTCGATTCCTCCGCCGATGCCCACGCAGCCAGCCGGTCAGCAGCCCTCGATCGAATTGTTGGATCCGACAACGGGTAAGGTTGTTTCCAAGCAGCCCCTCGAACTGCCCCCGCCCCCGGCGGCTGGTCAGCCGAAGCAGGAGCAGAAGAAGTAATGTTGTGCCACGAGTTTGCGGAGGTGGCGGAATTGGCAGACGCACTAGCTTGAGGTGCTAGCGGGTAACACCGTGCGGGTTCAAGTCCCGCTCTCCGCACCATAGTTGAAAGCCGTCGTATCTCACCGATACGGCGGCTTTTTTCTTTTCGCGCTCTAATAGAGATAGCGTCCACGTACCCGCCGCGCCAACCCTGCTTCCAAGATCGGCCCCTCCCCCGAAGCATCCAGCTCCAAACAAGCACGACATTCCGCCCGAAAAGGATCGACTTCATGATTCGGACTCAAGCTCTCCTCGCCGCCCTCCTGGCTGCCCTCGCCTTCCCCCAGGCCTCCTCCATCAACGGCCAAATCCTCGGCACCGTCACCGACGATTCCGGCGCCGCCATCGCCAGCGCCAAAATCACCGCCACCAACACCAACACCGGCCTCACCCAGACCGCCGAAACCGAAGGCTCCGGCCTCTTCCGCTTCACCATCCTCCCCCTCGGCCAATACGACCTCCGCGTCGAAGCCCCCGGCTTCGCCCCCGTCAAGCAAACCGGCATCGCCCTCAACGCCGGCGCCACCGTCACCCAGGACATCCGCCTCTCCGTCAAAGGCGTCTCCACCGAAGTCGTCGTCTCCGCCAACTCCTCCGTCATCGACCCCTCCCGCACCGACACCGGCCGCAGCCTCACCAGCTACGTCCTAACAAACCTGCCGTTGGTCTCCCGCAACCCCTTCAACTTCATCCTCCAACAGCCCAACGTCAGCGGCCGCGGCAACACCGAATTCGGCGTCCCCCGCAAAGTCAACGCCAACGGCTTCAACGGCCGCATCAATTATCAGCTCGATGGCTCCAACAACACCCAATCCGACCGCGCCGGCATCCGCCTCCTCCCCGTCTCCAACGAATGGGTCGACGAAGTCCAAACCGTCTCCAACGGCTTCGCCCCCGAATTCGGCAACACCGTCGGCACCGTCTTCAACACCATCACCA
>CANIFK010000741.1 GCA_947466555.1 Acidobacteriota bacterium
AAGACTCTGGATATCTATTTCATCGATGTGGAGGGCGGCCAGGCGACGTTGCTGGTGACGCCGGATAAGCAGTCGATGCTGGTGGATACGGGGTGGCCGGGGTTCGGCGACCGCGATGCGGACCGGATTGTGAAAGTGGCGAAGAAGGCCGGGTTGAAGAAGATCGACAACCTGCTGATCACGCACTACCACCGGGATCATGTCGGCGGGATTACGCAGTTGCTGAGCAAAATGTCGGTGGGCACTTTCGTGGACCACGGGCCGAACCGGGAGACCGGAGCGGCGGCGGACCAGTTGATGGAGGCCTATACGAAAGCCGCGTCGAGCGGGCAGCGGCAGAGCGTGAAGCCGGGCGACAAGGTAACGCTGAAGGGCGCCGATGTGACGGTGTTGACGGCGGATGGGAACGTCATCGACAAGGCTGTGGCCGGTGGCGGACAGGCCAATCCCCTGTGCGCAAAGGCGCAGAAGAAGGAAGACGATCCGACAGAGAACGCGCGGAGCCTGGGCGTGCTGGTGACGTTCGGCAGCTTTAAGTTCATCGATATCGGCGACCTGACGTGGAACAAGGAATTGGAACTGGCGTGCCCGGCGAACAAGGTGGGCACGGTGGATCTGTATGTGACCACGCACCACGGCATGGACATCAGCGGACCGGAAGCGCTGGTGCATGCGCTGCGCCCGCGCGTGGCGATTATGAACAATGGTTCGCGCAAGGGCGGCACGCCCGCGGCGTGGAAGATTGTGAAATCGTCGCCCGGCTTGGAAGACATGTGGCAGTTGCACTTCGCCAATGCCGGCGGGCAGGAACACAACGTGGCCAACGCGTTTCTGGCCGATTTGAACGATACCGGCGAGGGCAACTACATCAAAGTGAGCGCCACGAAAACGGGCGCGATGACGGTGTTCAACTCCCGCAACAAACACACGAAGACTTACGCGGCAAAATAGTAGTTAGCCGCTGATGCAATTTCTCCACACAGCCGACTGGCAGATCGGCATGAAGGCTGCCGCCACCGGGGGCGCCGCCGCGGCCGTGCGCGCGGCGCGGCTGGAGGCGGCGGCGCGCGTTGTGGCCATCAGCGCCGACTTTCTGCTGGTGGCAGGCGATACGTTTGAAGACAACGCCGTCGACCGGGCGCTGGTGCAACAGACCGGAGAAATTCTTTCTCGCTTTCGCGGTCCTGTCTATCTGCTGCCGGGGAACCATGATCCGCTGCAGCCGGGTAGTGTGTGGGAGCACCCGGTGTGGAAGCAGTATGGCAATCTGCATGTGGTCCGGGAACCGCAAGCGTACGCGGTGCCGGGCGGGACGCTGATCGCCGCGCCGCTGTGCGAGACCCATTCGCGCCGGGACCCGACGCTGAAGCTGGTGGATATTCCACGACCGGAGGGCCCGGTGGTGGCGATGAGCCATGGGACGGTGGAGGGGATCGACGCGGCGACCGAGCATCATCCCATTTCCCGCGACGCCTGCGCGCGAGCCGGGGCGCAGTATCTGGCGCTGGGGCATTGGCATTCGACGTCGTTGTATCCCGATTCGGCGGGCGTGGTTCGCATGGCCTATTGCGGCACGCAGGAGACGACAAAGTTTGGCGAGCGGGACAGCGGGAACGCGCTGCTGGTGCGGTTGGCGGATGGCGCGCCGGCCATTGAGCAGATTCACACGGGCGTGTTGTCGTGGGTGACCTTAGAGGAGGAAGTGAAGGCCGTTGGGGATATGGCCCGGCTGCGGGACCGCGTGGCGGCGCTGCCGGAACGGGCCTTGGTGCGCTTGGAGGTTCGCGGGTTGCTGCACGCGGCGGAGGCGGATCTGTTGCGCCAGTTGACGGACATGCGGGCGCGATTCCTGCACTTTGCCATGGATGCGAACGGGTTGCGGCCGGTGGCGGAGGATGGTTGGGAGGAGTTGCTGCCGGCGGGCGCGGTGCGGCTGGCGGCGCGGCAGTTGCGGGAGCGAGCGTCAAATGGAGACGCGGTGGCTGCCGAGGCGCTGTTGGAATTGCAGACGCTGGCGGCGCAGGTGGGCGCATGATCCTGCGGTCCATTGAGGTGGAGGGGTTCCGGTGTTTTGACCGGCTGCTGCGCGTGGCCGATTTTGCGCCCGGCTTGAATGTGCTGCACGGGCCGAACGGGGCGGGGAAATCGACGCTGTTGCGGGCGCTGCAGCACGTGATGGTGGACTCCTATTCGTTGTCCGGGGCGGCGGTGAAGCAGGCGATGTCGCCGTGGGGCCGGGCGCTGAGTCCGCGGATTTGCGCCGTGTTTTCGCATGGTGGCGCGGAGTGGCGGATTGAGAAGCGGTTTTTAGGAACACCTTCGGCGAAGCTGGAAAAGCTGGAAGCGGGCGTGTTCCGGCCGGTGGCCGATGGCAAAGAAGCGGATCAGCGGATTCGCGAAATGCTGCTGGCGGAAGGGGCGGCCAAGGGAATCGCGAAAGATGTCCATATGGGGCTGCTGCAGGTTTTGTGGACCCCGCAGGGCGCGCCGCTGCTACCGGAATGGAGCGCGGGCGTCCGTACCACGCTGCAGGAGGCCTTCGGCGCGGCGCTGAGTTCGCGGGCCGCCGATGATTTGTCGGACCTGGTGGATGCCCGCGCGGCGGTGTACTTCACTGATACGGGACTGCCCCGGAAATCATCGCCGGTCAATGCGCTGCAGCAGGAGGAGAGCCGGTTGCGGGCCGAGGCCGAGACCCTGAAGAACCAGTGGCAGACGGCCGGGGTGAATCGGGAGTCGTTGGTTCGTTTGCGGGAGCGTATCGCCGGGAATGAGGCGCAGCTGGCTACGTTGCGACCCACGCTGGAGCAGGCAAAAGCGCGGCAGCGCGAGTTAGCCGAGGCCACATCCGCGGAGTTGATTGCGAGGCAATTGTTCGATGGGCTTGAAGGCCGAGTGCGGCAATGGCGTTCCGATCTGGCGACCCGAGTCCAATGGGAGACGCAGTTGCAAACGGCGCGTGTCACCCACGACGCGGCGCGGCGTGCGCTGGAAGCTGGACAGGCGGCTGGGCCGAAGATCGCGGCGTTGGAACGGGAATTGGAACTGCTGCAGCAGAGCGGAGTGGATGCCAAGGCCTGGGGGGAGTTGTTGCGCTACCGGGAGTTATCGGCCGCGGCCGTGGCGCTCCGGGAGCAACGGGACGGGCTGCGCGCGCCGGCCGCGGCTGGGATGGCCGAACTGCGCGAGTTGCATCAGCGGTTGCAGGTGAAGGAAGCGGCGCTCGACGCGGCCAGTCTGAAGCTGACGATTGAGGCGGAAGCGGCGCTGGTCATCGAAACCGATGGCGCGACGCGGAGTGTTTTCGCGGGAGATTCGCTGGAGTTGATCGGGGCGCAGGCAATTTCGCTGCGGATTCCCAATGTCGCTCGATTCACTGCCTCCAGCGCCAATGCGCAGGCCGCCGGGTTGGAGGCGGAAGTCTCTCGAATGCGGGAGAAGCTGGCGCGTTTGCTCGATGGCGATACGTTGCCATTGTTGGAAGAGCGCT
>CANIFK010000742.1 GCA_947466555.1 Acidobacteriota bacterium
GCGTATGGCTCGCGCCGCAAGTCTCTACGACGCCGCCCGCCTGGCAAAATTCACTGCCGCGACCATCGAAGGCTGGACACCCCAGCGCTGGACGCGGTTTGTGGTCGAAGTAGAGTCGTTCGATCATCTGGAGCGCCGCCGCGTTCTTCACTTGGCCTATGAACGCTGGCATGAGCAGGAAATTCTGCTCGGCCTGGCCAGCCACCGCCGCGACTATGTGCCCACAAAGCGTCGCATGCGCCCGGTGGCGCAGGTGTTCTTCTGCATCGACGAACGGGAAGAGTCCATTCGCCGCGCGTTGGAAGAAGTGGACCCGTTGGCGGAGACCTTCGCCGCCGCCGGTTTCTTCGGCGTCGCGGTCGATTACAAGGGAATTGACGACGCCCATGGCGTGGCGCTCTGCCCCGTGGTCGTTAAACCGCAGCACGCCGTCATGGAACGTCCCATGGAAGAGGACGCCGGGCTGCACGAACAGCGCGTCTTCCGCCGCAAGATTTGGGCCAAGATCAGCAGAGGCTTGTTCGTCTCCTCCCGCTCCCTGGTGCGTGGTGCGTTGAGTACCGCGGTGCTGGGAACGTTAACTTCCGTCCCGCTCATCGCCCGCGTGCTGGCTCCCCGGCGCTACGGACTTCTTCGTGAAGCATTGAACCGCGCCTTCTTCCCGGAGCCGCGTACCGAAGTCACGCTCATGCGCGACAGCGTGGAATCGCAACAGGCGGTGCACGGATTGCTGCAAGGCTTTGCGATCGCCGAGAAGGCTGATCGTGTGGCAGGCGTACTGGGTCCGGCCGGTTTGACCAAAGACTTCTCCCGCCTGGTGGTTGTGCTGGGTCACGGGTCCACCAGTCTGAATAATCCCCATGAATCGGCGCACGATTGCGGCGCCTGCGGCGGCCGCCGCGGCGGTCCGAATGCCCGGTTGTTCGCTGCCATGGCGAACCATCCGGAAGTCCGCAAAGAGCTTGTCTCGCGCGGCATCAACGTGCCGCAGGATACCTGGTTCGTCGGCGGCTACCACGATACCTGTAGCGACGACGTCGTTCTCTTCGATACCGAACAGGTTCCGCCCTCCCACGCGCCGGACTTGAACGCCATCCGTCATTCGCTCGATCTGGCCCGTGCCCGCAGCGCCCACGAGCGCGCCCGGCGGTTTGAATCCTGTTCGGACGATGCCGACCCGGCCGCCGCGCTGTGGCACGTCGAAGAGAGGTCCGAGCATCTCGCGCAGCCCCGCCCGGAATACGGCCACTGTACGAACGCGGTCTGTATCGTCGGCCGCCGCGACGTGACCCGCAGCCTCTTCTTCGATCGCCGTGCCTTCCTCGTTTCCTACGATCCCGACATCGATCCGGAGAACGAAAGCCTTGGCCGCCTGTTAGGCGCCGTGGTTCCGGTTTGCGGCGGGATCAGCCTGGAATACTACTTCTCCTTCGTCGACAACGAACGCTATGGTTGTGGCACCAAGCTGCCCCATAACGTCACCGGCCTGATCGGCGTTATGAACGGCCAGGCCAGCGATCTCCGCACCGGGCTGCCGCTCCAAATGGTGGAGATCCACGAACCGGTACGCATCCTGTTTGTCATTGAAACCACGCCGGAACGGCTGGAAAAAGTCATCATGGCCAATCCGACGGTGAAAGAGTTTGTCGTTAACCGGTGGATCCGCGTTGCTACGATGGACCCGGCCACCGGCCGCATCCAAATCCGCCGCGACGAGGGATACGATGATCTCCAAGGAGAAGTGAAGCCGCTGCCCACCGCTCCCTCCTCCATCGACTGGTACCAAGGAAAGCTGGAACATCTGCCCATGGCTCGCATTCAGCCCGCCGCCGCAAACGGGGGCAGCCGGTGACGCAACTGCAACTCATTCTGCTCGGAGTCGTGCTCGCGCCCGGCGTGGTGTTCGCACTGTTCTCCATTCTCTGGCTGCTGGGCTGGGACGCGCCGGAGCGCGCGCTCACCCGCATCACGGCTGTCGTCTACTCCGCCGCCACGACGGCCGTCGCCTGGATGGCGTTCTCCATGCACATGGCCGGAGTCGAATCGGTGGCCGTGCCGCTGGGCGACTGGTTCACCGTTCACGATTACCACTTCCCGCTCGTACTTCTCGGAGACCGGCTGTCGCTTCCCTTCCTGGCCTTGACCGTCATTCTGGTCGGCCTGATCGGGCAGTTTTCCGCCACCTATCTGCACCGCGACCCGGGCTTCGCCCGCTTCTACATACTGCTCCACCTCTTTGCCTTCGGTGCGCTGTTGATCTTCTCGGCCGGTTCGTTTGACCTGATCATCGGCGGCTGGGAAATGGTCGGCATCACCTCGGTGCTGCTCATCTCGTTCTTCCACTACCGGCTCGGCCCCGTCGATGGCGCCATGCACGTTTTCACGATCTACCGCGCTTGCGATATCGGCCTCATCACCGCCGCCTTCGCCATGCATCACTACGCCCACACCTCATCGTTCGCGGGCGGCATGCCGCATCTTTCCGATAGTGACGCCACAGTCATCGGGCTGCTGCTGTTGTTCTCGGCGGCGGGCAAATCGGCGCAGGTCCCCTTCTCCGGCTGGCTCCCCCGCGCCATGGAAGGCCCCACGCCGTCGAGCGCCATTTTCTACGGCGCCATTTCGGTCCACGCCGGCGCCTATCTGCTGCTGCGGGCTCAACCGATTCTGCTCGAATCCCCCATCGCCTCCGGTGCCGTTATTCTCATCGGCTTGATGACGGCGGTGCACGGCACCATCGTCGGCCGTACCTGTGCCGACGCCAAGACCTCGCTCGCCTATGCGGCCCTCGCCCAGGTTGGCGTCGTGTTCATGGAGATCGGCTTCGGCTGGACTTGGGTGCCCATTATGCACATCCTCGGCCACGCCATGGTCCGGACGCTGCAGTTCCTGCGCGCCCCGTCCATGCTGCACGACTATCACCAGGTGCACGCCGCCGCCGGCGGCCACTTGGAGAAGACTGGCAAACATCTGGAATCCATGTTTCCCCAAACCATGCAGCTTTGGATCTACCGGCTGGCCATGGATCGCGGCCATCTGGACACGATCCTGGAGCGCGGCTTCGTAGCGCCCTTGCTGGCGCTCTCCCGCCTGCTCGCCAAGCTCGACCGGATGGGTCTTGGCGCCGCTGAGCCCGCCGAGAAGCCGGCCGTGTTGCTCCGTGGCGTGAAGGAAGAAGGAGCCATCGATGGCTGATCTCTCGTTTCCGCTGATCACCGCCGCCATCGGCATCCCGGCCGTTGCCGCGGTGGCTGCGTTTACCAACGACGCGCGGGCGCGGATGGCAGGCGTGGCCGGCGCCGTCGGTGCCTCGCTCTGCTCCCTGGAAATCCTTCGGGAAGTCAGCGCGGCGGGGAACGCCAAGCTGGCCGAACCCTGGTCGCTTGGCCTGTTCACCGCCGACAACCTGAACGCAACGTTCCTGCTGCTCTCTTCGCTGCTGACGCTCGGCATCCTGATCCTCGCCCCGCGCCGGGACACA
>CANIFK010000743.1 GCA_947466555.1 Acidobacteriota bacterium
CCCGCATCAGCCTCCTCCGTGGCGAAAAGCTGTCCTTCGACAGGGAAGCCAAAGCGCTCTACGACGTCGACCCGCCCGGCGTCAGCCTCTCGGAGTTCGAAGCCGGCCGCGCCGCGCTCGAAAAGGCCCTCCCCGGCGACGGCCCCCTCGAAGACCGTTACGCCAAGTTCGATGCCCGCTTCGCCATCCCGGCCGACCGTGTCGACCGTACCTTCAAAGCCGCGATCGCCGAAGCCCGCACCCGCACGAAAAAGTGGGTTCCCAACCTCCCCACCAACGAATCCTTCGACATCGAGTATGTGAAAGATAAATCCTGGAGCGCCTACAACTGGTACAAAGGCAACGCCCGCTCGCTCATCCAGGTCAACATTGAACTCCCCATCGGCATCGATCGCATCCTCCACCTCGCCTGCCACGAAGGCTACCCCGGCCATCACGTCTACAACTCCCTCCTCGAGGCCCGCTTGGTTAAGGAGAAGGGCTGGATGGAGTATTGTGTCTATCCGCTCTTCAGCCCCCAGTCGCTAATCGCCGAAGGCACCGCCGACTTCGGTGCCAGCCTCGTGATCCACGGAGAGGAACGCCTCGCTTTCAAGCGAGACGTGTTGTTCAAGGAAGCCGGCCTCGACCCCGCTCTGGCCGCCGAACAGCATCAGATGCAGAAGTTGCTCCGCCCTCTCCGCCACGCGCCCATCCAGGCCGCCCGGGCATATCTCGACGGCGTCAAGACTGCTGAGGAGACGGTGGCCTATCTGCAGCGCTATACCCTGCAGACCAAGCAGATGGCCGAGCGCCGTCTCCGTTTCTTCAACGAAAACCGGACCTACATCATTAATTACAGCTTCGGCGAAGACATCGTCGCCAACTGGGTCGCCAAGACCGCCGGCGAAGACCCCGCCGCACGGTGGAAGGCGTTCACCGAGATCCTCTCCACCCCGCGCACCCCAGCCAACCTCTTGTAACCAAACGAAAAATAATTGTGAATCGCGGGAACAAATCGGGTGTATTCTCAAATTGGAAATACGCCCCGCGACCCGCGCACCTTACACCCTTTCATACCGCGCACGGGCCACCTGGCGAGACCGAATCGGCCTCATACGTTCATTAGCAGGCACCGACCCCAGGAGGTCTCCCCATGTTTGATAGCCTCGACGAAACCATGAAGAAGGACGCCAAAGAACAAACGTCCAATTCCGAACGAATGATGCTTTGGCTGGCCGTCGCCGCCGCCAGCGTCCTCGTTTTCGGTGGTCTCTATTTCGGAGTCCGCGTACTCGGCTAACCGATTACCAGGGCTCCGTAGCCAGTTGGGACATCACTTTCTTCACCGTTGCCACGTAGTGTGGATTCTGGTTGTACGCCCGTAGTTTGCCTTCCAGGCTCTTGCCGCGGTAGTACGGCGAATTCGCCAATCGCTCGGCGACGGCGTGGATCCCTGCCTGTATGCTCGGAAACTTTTGACGGCAGGAGTCCCAGCCGAAAACATTGTTGTTCACGAACACCTTGCCGCCGCTGCTCTCCACGAGCGCCAGACTCGGAAGCAGTCGCCAGTCCAGATGGTTCTGGTCGGCGGCGGCCACAAGGTCAGCCGCGTAGCGCTCCATCGGGCACGAGCGTTTCTGGAAGAACGCCTTGATTCTCTGGAACCGGGAGTCCTTGGTGTAGTGTTTCTCCGTCAGAACTTCGGCCGGAGATATCGCCGCGGGCGGCAGAAAAATAGAACACAACACCAATCCTTTGGTTATCCATCGTTTCAAAATCGGTCACCTCTATGTTTGTTTGGGGGATTTGTGGATCTGCTTGTAGATCCGTTGGGGGCGAATTCGTTGCAGAAAATGCGGAGGGTTTGCGTGACCCAAAGAGGGACATTTACCAGGGGGTCATGCCCTAATTATACCAAACCCAGCCCGCCGCCCACCCAAACGAGAGATTAAGGAACGATAGACATCGGCACCCGGCGCACTTCGAACTTCTGCGCCACCGGGTCCACCACAGTCAGTTGACAGACATATTCTCCCGGTTGCAACCGGCCCAGTCGCACCGCCGTCTCCAGCGAGAAAACACCGTTCCGCCCAGCCGTCGCCCGCAGCGGTGCGGACTGCCAGATCTGCTTCCGGTTGTGAAACAGCGCCAGGCGCGCCATCGTGCCCGGCGTGTACGTTTCGCTGAAAACGGTCATCGTTTGCGGACGCCGGAAGACGTGGGTGACACTCGGCGCCAGCTTCTTCCCGTCCTGGATAAGCGGATTTAACTCTCCGGTTTTCTTGGGCTTACCGGCCTTTCCCACCAGCGCCGCCATCGTCTCCCGGCCCGTTCCCAACACCAGGCTGCTCACCGCCGCCGCGCCGCCCTGGTCCAGATCGGGCACCGTGAACTTGGCTTCGAAGGTGCCCAGTTTCCCCTCCTGGTTCTCGCGAGCCAGGACCTTGATCGTGTATTTTCCAGGAGTTAGCTGGAACCCGGCGTCGTAGAGCAGGCTCCGCTGGGCCAGTTTCTCCGCCGCCCCGTCGGGCAACTTCACCTTGATCGCGTCGCGTAGCGACGCGACGGTCCGGCCTTTCGAGTCCTTCACGGTCCCCACGAAGTCCAGATCGGTCTTTCCCGACTTCACGCCTACCTTCGAACCGGGAATCTTCACCGCCATCGGGACGAAGTAACGGTTCTTATCTAGCCGGAAATAAAGGAGTTCCACCGCCATCGGGAGTTCCGTCACCGGGTTGCCCAGCCCCATCGCCTCCGACAACTGCTTCTCCTTATCGGAGCTGTCGAACTGGTTCCAGATCTTGTCCGAGTAGTACCCGGGACGGTAGTCGAGCTTGGCTTCCTTTCGGTTCGTTAGCTCCACTTTGATCTTCCGGAACTTCCCATCCTTGGCGGAATTGGACGAATAATATGCCAAAGTATAGTAACTTTCGACGTCTTTTTGCGCGTTTTTGATGCCTAAAGCGAGGTCATTTGAGTCCAATAACGCCCGTCCGCCGGTGTCCGCCGCCAGCGTGAAGAGCGTCTCCTGCTGGTCGTTCACCCGGTCCCGGGACTGCCGTTGCTGGGCGCCGCTGAAGATGGCCGTACCGCGCGGCGCGCCCTTGGAAGCGTCACCTGCCGGGGCCATAGCGATCAAACCGCGCACATCGATCGGGTACAAAGCCACCCCGCCGCGCACCGCCGCGTTCACCGCGGCCTGCAGTTGGCTCTGGTTGTCCATGCCGTTCTTGCCCACGCCGCTCGAGAAGTAGACCACCGCCTTTTTCTCCGGAATTACCGCTAATTCCTTGGAGAGATCCTCCAGCGCACCCAGCTTCTGGTCGGTATTGAAGATGGCGAACTCGGTCTCGTCGGTAACCAGTGCGCCGTCTTCATCTTCCACGTTTTCAACAACATCAGTGGCGGCGGCGTCTTGTTCGACGCCGGCGGAGACGCCGAAACTCTGTACCGTTTTCAATAATTCTTCCCGATCGCCGGTGAAATCAACG
>CANIFK010000744.1 GCA_947466555.1 Acidobacteriota bacterium
AGGGATGTTCTGTTCGCGGCAAGAGGCTTCGATGAAGGCCTTGTAGTCGCCATTGGGCACGAAGCAGATCTCCTGGCTGTCGCCCTTGTCGGCGATGGGGAGCTCGAGCGATTTGGCGAGTTCGCGGACGTCCGATTTGACCATGTGGCCGAGCGGGAAGAGCGTGCGGGCAAGTTGCGGCTGGGTGAGGCCGAAGAGGAAGTACGTCTGGTCCTTCGAGGCATCGACGGCGCGGCGGAGCTCCCAGCGGCCGGTCTCGGCGTTCTGCGTGATGCGGGCGTAGTGGCCGGTGGCGATCTTTTCGGCGCCGATGCCTTCGGCCATTTCGATGAACGTGTCGAACTTGATGAAGTTGTTGCAGAGCGTGCAGGGGATGGGCGTGCGACCGTGGAGATAGTCGTCCACGAATGGCTTCACGACGGATTTTTCGAAGGCGTCTTCGAAGTTGACGACGTAGTAGGGGATGCCGACGAGCTGGGCGACGTAGCGGGCGTCGTAGACGTCGTCGATGGAGCAGCAACGGCCGGTGGCGGTTTCGCTCGCCAGTTCGGGGAGCCGGCGCTGGTTCCAGAGCTGCATGGTCATGCCGACGATGTTGGCTCCTTCGCGCTTCATGAGGCCGGCGACGACAGAGCTGTCGACGCCGCCGCTCATGGCTACGGCGATGAGGGGAGTGTCAGGCATAGACGGGGGAGAGCCTCCGGAGGTGAGCGGCTGAGGCCGCGACGGCGTCGATGAGCGCGTCGACCTGTTCGACGGTGTTGCCGAGGCCGAGCGAGAAGCGGATGGACGCTTTGGCTTCTTCGCGGGTGAGGCCGATGGCAGTTAGAACGTGGCTGGGTTCGACGGCCCCGCTGGAGCAGGCCGCGCCGCTCGATACGGCGAAGCCACGAAGGTCGAGCGCGATGACCATCGCTTCGCCTTCGATGCCGGCGAAGCGGATGTTGGTTGTATTGGGCACGCGGGGGGCGCCCGCGCCGTTGACGACGGCTTGCGGGACTTTGGCGAGGATGCCTTGTTCGAGGCGGTCGCGGAGGGGCGATAGATCGGGGCGTTCGAGCTGGCACGCCGCGCCGAGGGCGGCGGCGCCGGGGACGTTTTCGGTGCCCGCGCGGCGGCCGGATTCGTGGCGGCCACCGTACTGGCGGGGGGTGATGTCGACACCCTGGCGGACGTAGAGCACGCCGATTCCCTTGGGCGCGTTCAGCTTGTGACCGGAGAGGGTGTAGAGATCGATGTTCTTGAGGTTGACGGGGATTTTGCCGGCGGCTTGGACGCCGTCGGCATGGAAGAGCGCGCCGGCGTCGTGCGCGATTTCGGCCATCGCTTCGATGTCCTGGATGGTGCCGAGCTCGTTGTTCGAGTGCATGATCGACACGAGCGCGGTGTTGGGGCGGATGGCGTCCCGGACCCGGTCGGGCGAGATGAGGCCGTTGGAATCAGCTTCGACGAAAGTGACGTCGAGATCGCGGCAGGCGGCGAGGATGGCGGGGTGCTCGATGTTCGACGTGACGATGTGGCCGTTCACGCCGAAGATGGCAAGGTTGTCCGATTCGGTGCCGCCGCTGGTGAAGACGATCTCTTTCGGCGAGCAGTTGAGGAAGGCGGCCACCTGGCGGCGGGCGCGTTCGAGGATCTGTTTGGCTTGCTGGCCGGGCTGGTGGATACTGGAGGCATTCCCGAATCCCTCGCGGAGGACGGGCACGAGCGCGTCGATCACGGCCAGTGCGACGGGCGTCGTTGCGTTGTGATCGAAATAGAAGCGCTCCACCCCTTTATTCTACCAATGGCTACTCGCAAACCCCTCATTACATTGACCACTGATTTCGGCACGTCGGACCACTTTGTGGCGGCGATGAAGGGCGTGATTTACACGATTTGCCCGGAGGCGACGGTGGTGGACCTGACGCACGATTTGCGGCCGTTCGATGTGGCCGAGGCGGCGTTCACGTTCGGGGAGGCGTGGCGGTGGTTTCCGAAGGGGACGGTGCATGTGGCGGTGGTGGACCCGGGGGTGGGGTCGTCGCGGCGGCCGTTGCTGGTGGAGGCGGCGGGGCAGTATTTCTTTGGCCCGGATAATGGGTTGTTGACTTCGGCTTTAAGCGCGGACAAAGTGAAGGTCCGGGAAGTTACGGCGCGGCGGTATTGGTTATTTGATGTTAGTGGCACATTTCATGGGCGGGATGTGTTTGCACCGTCGGCGGCGCACTTAGCGGCGGGGGCGCGGGCGTCGACATTTGGGAAGTTAGTGAACGACGCTTTGCGATTGCGGATGGATGCGCCGTCGCAGACTTCGAAGCGCGCGTGGCAGGGGACGATTTTGAAAGTCGACCGGTTTGGGAATGTGATCACGAACTTTTCGCTGCGCGAGTTTCCGTGGGTGGCGACGAACCGGTTTGTGTTCAATTTGGGCTTTGCACAGGTGTCGGCGTTGGCGAGTCATTACGAGGCTTGCGAGTACGGGGAGTTGTACGCGGTGGCGGGATCGAGCGGTTTTATTGAGATTGTGATGCGGGAGGCGAGCGCGGCGAAGCAGTTGGGAGTTGTCGCGGGGACACCGGTGGAGCTGATGGGGTGGGCGAACGAAGATGCCTGAGATGCCGGAGGTGGAGGCGGTTTGCCGGCGGTTGCGGGAGGAGGCGGAGGGGTGTTTGGTGTCGCGGGCGCGGGTGTTGCGGGCTGGGATGGCGTCGGGCGATGTGGAGACGGCTTGTTCGGGGGCGCGGTTGGAACGGGTGGAGCGGCGAGGGAAGAATATCTTTCTTCATTTCTCGGGCGATGTTATTTTGCATGTGCATTTGCGGATGACGGGTAACTTGTATGTTGTTCCGGATCACAGATTGTTAGTTAGTACGGTTCGGGCGGTGTTTGAGTTATCGGATGGACGGGGGATTGTGTTTGAAGATCCGCGGGCGTTGGGGCGGATGGCGTTGGTTGAGACGCTGCCGGAGTTGGGGTGGGAGCCGCTCGATCCAGGGTTTACGGTGGCGGTGTTGGCGGGGTTGGCGAAGGGGTCGAAGCGCGAGGCGAAGGTGTTTTTGATGGACCAGGGGAAGGTGGCGGGGTTGGGCAATATCTATGCCGCCGAGGCGCTGTTTCGGGCTGGAATTGATCCTCGGCGGGCGATGGGGACGTTGGGGAAGGCGCGGTTGGCGCGGTTGCATGGGGCGATTGTGATGGTGATGTCGGGGGCGGTTGAGACGGTGTATGAGGAGTGGGGGCGGCCGGGGAATTTTGTGGAAGCGGAGCGGGAGCGGTTGCAGGTGTATGGGCGGGAGGGCGAGGGGTGCCGGGTATGCGGGCGGGGGGTTTTGCGGTTGGCGCAGGGGGGGCGGTCGACGTATTTTTGTGGGTTTTGTCAGCGTTGAGACACACTTCGGGTGTCGGCAGGGGGTTTTGGGGTTAGATTTTGGTGGCTGTGTCGGGCATTTTGGGTGCCTGCGGGCCTCCTTCGACCGGGTTTTCC
>CANIFK010000745.1 GCA_947466555.1 Acidobacteriota bacterium
CCGCATCTGGTGGAGCCGACGGAACGGATTGTGGTGGACGGGCGCGCGGTGACGGCC
The DNA here is from genome assembly GCA_947466555.1 of Acidobacteriota bacterium. GTDB lineage: Bacteria > Acidobacteriota > Terriglobia > Bryobacterales > Bryobacteraceae. The sequence goes on from CANIFK010000745.1 coordinate 58, forward strand.
GAAGAATTCGCCGAAGCGTTCGCGGCGGTGCACAAGGTGGCCGAACGGATGATGGAGGCCGGGACGCTGGACGCGCACCCGACCTATTTCGAGACGGTGACGCTGATGGCGTTCTGGTGGTTTGCGAAGGCCGAAGTGGATTGGGCGGTGATCGAAGTGGGGCTGGGCGGGCGGCTGGACGCGACGAACATTGTGGAGCCGCAGTTGTGCGTGATCACGCCGGTGGACTACGACCACGAGGCGTGGCTGGGGAAGAGCCTGGATTCGATTGCGTTTGAGAAGGCCGGGATTTTGAAGACGGGCGTGCCGGCGGTGCTGGCGCCGCAGCGCGCGGTGGCGCGGGACGTGATCATGAAGCGGGCGGAGACGGTTCATGCGCCGGTGATGGATTCGGCGGCGTGGCCGGTGGCGGAGTTGGAAATTGATGCCTATGGCAGCCGGTTTATGGCGGCGGGAATGCGGATTGATTGCCCGCTGGCGGGGGAGCACCAGGTGGACAACGCGCGGACGGCGGCGGTGGCGCTGCATGCGCTGAACCTGTCGCCGGAGCAGATCCGGTTCGGGATTGAGACGGCGCGGTGGCCGGGGCGGTTGGAGATGGTTTCCGAGCAGCCGGAGATCTGGCTGGACGGGGCGCACAACCCGGCGGGGGCGCGGGCGTTGGCTTCCTATATTCAACGGTTTCACGCGGGCCGGCGGGTGGGGCTGATTTACGGGGCGATGCGGGATAAGAGCGTCGAAGAGATTGCCGGAGTGTTGTTCCCGCTGGCGGCGGAGCTGATTGTGACGGCGCCGGACCAGACGCGGGCGTTGCGGCCGGAGGCGATATTGGAAATGGAGCCGCACGGGAACGCGCGGATCGTGGACGGGGTGGCGGCGGCGCTGGCGGAGCTGGGCGGGTGCGAGGTTTGGTTTTTGACGGGGTCGCTGTACCTGGTGGGAGAGGCGCGGGCGTTGCTCGTACAATAAGAGATTCGCGTCTTTATGTCCTTTGCACTCTTGCGTACACTTTTGTGGACGGATCCACTCATCATTTTGTCGACGATCTTGATGGGGACGTTGAACCTGTTTGCGGCCATTGCGGACAAGAATGGCGAGCGGCAATTTCTGATGGCCTACATCTGGTCGAAGATGCTGGTGTGGGCGATGGGGATGCGGATTGAGGTGACGGGGCTGGAGAATCTGGAACCGGGGCGGCACTACATTTTCGCGGGGAACCACCGGAGTTACGCGGATACGCCGGCGCTGCTGTCGTCGCTGCCGGGGAGTTTCCGGTTCATGGCGAAGGAGGGGCTGTTTCAGATTCCTTTGTTGGGGCATCATTTGCGGCTGGCGGGGCACATCCCGGTTTCGCTGTCGAACCCGCGGGAGGCGTTGCGGAGTTTGAATAAAGCGGCGGAGATGATCCAGGAGCGGAAGATTTCGGTGCTGATTTTCCCGGAGGGCGGGCGGACGGACGGGCAGTTGGACCCGTTTAAGGAAGGCGCGGCGATTATCGGGATCAAGAGCGGCGTGCCGATTGTTCCGTTCGGGTTGATCGGGACGCTGGAGGTGATGCCGATGCACGAGGCGACGATCCGGGGCGGCGCGGTGAAGATTCACATCGGCAAGCCGATTTCGACTGAGGGGATGATCTTCAAGAACAAGACGGAGCTGTCGGTGCGGCTGCGGAACGAGGTTGCGGCGTTGCTCGGGGTGGAGCCGTAAGCCTATACTCGTAGGCAATGCGACGACTTCTATTGTTGGGTTCGGCGGTTTTGACCGTGCTGGCGCAGGCGCCGGTGAAAGAGTGGCCGCGGCCGTCGAAGGACGCGGTGATGACGATTGAGGATTACGATCCGAAGTCGTCGCTGGTGGTTCCGGAGCATCCGAAGACGCGGGCGAAGTTCCCGATTATCGACTTCCACAATCACCAGCGCGGCGAGATGCCGGCGGCGCAGATGGAGAAGTTGATCAGCGATATGGACAAGATCAACCTGCAGTTGATGGTGAACTTGTCGGGCGGGTATGGCGACCGGCTGAAGCGGAACGTGGCGGCGATGAAGGCGAAGTACAAAGACCGGTTCGCGGTGTTTGCGAATTTGAACTTTGAGGAGATTGACTCGCCGGATTATGCGGAGCGGGCGGCGAAGCAGTTGGAAGAAGACTTTAAGAATGGCGCGCAGGGGTTGAAGTTCTTCAAGAATTTCGGCATGGACTTGAGCGATAAGTCGGGCGTGCGGGTGAAGATCGACGATCCGCGGTTTGATAAGGCGTTTGAGGTTTGCGCGAAGTACAAGATGCCGGTGATGATTCACACGGCGGAGCCGAAGTCGTTTTTCATGCCGTGGGATAAGAATAATGAGCGGTGGCTGGAACTGAAGCAGTTTCCGAGCCGGTACCGGCCGGGGGATAAGTATCCGGGTTGGGAAGTGCTGATGGGCGAGTTGTACCGGCGGATTGAGCGGCATCCGAAAGTCACCTTTGTGAATGCGCATTTGGGATGGCTGGGGGCGGATCTGGGGAAGTTGGGCGAGTTGATGGACAAGATGCCGAACATGATGACCGAGATCGGGGCGGTGTTGTACGACCTGGGGCGGCAGCCACGGTTTGCGAAGAAGTGGTTTGACAAGTATCAGGACCGGGTGTTGTTTGGGAAAGACACGTGGGAAGTGAGCGAGTATAACTATTACTTCCGCGTGTTGGAGACCGATGATGAGTACTTTGACTACTATCGGAAGCGGCACGCGTTCTGGAAGATGTACGGGCTGGATTTGTCGGACGAGGTTTTGAAGAAGCTCTACTACAAGAATGCGCTGCGGATCATTCCGGGGATCGACGCTTCGAAGTTTCCGAAGGAGGCGTATTTTTGGACACACTTCGGGTGTGGACCTTGGTTTTTCGGGTTACATGACAGGCCGGATTTCCGCTGCGGGTGGCGGGAATTCGGCCTTGTTCGTTGGCGGGTTGGCCGGTTGATCGGCTGTTTGTTGTTCCTGTTCTTGCGGCGGTTCGGGAACTTCGTTTGTTTTCAACGACTCTTGGGAGGGTCCTTGATTGGCCGCGAATTTCTTTAGGCGCATGATGTCACGTTCCAGTCTTGAGATCGTGGACTGGTGGCGGTTGATGCGCACTTCCAGGCGGTAGACGAGAGACCCGGGTTTGCAGGCTTCGAGTTCGGCTTGGAGGACTCCACCGGTGTTGGCGTGGAGCTCGGCTAGTTCGGAGCGGCGGACTAGCATGAGTCTAGCCAGTTCCCAGTGGGCGAAGGTGAGTTCGTCGACACGGGTGGCGATGTATTCGTCTTCGGGTTTCCAGTATTTGTAGAACGATTCCCGTAGTTTTAAGAAGCCTTCCTGGCTGACCGAGGCTTTCAGGGTTTCTTCGTTGGCGAAGAGACCGTGAGTTAGAGAACTGGTCCTGGCTTTGA
>CANIFK010000746.1 GCA_947466555.1 Acidobacteriota bacterium
GAGGGCGTGGGAGTAGTTGGCGGAGGCGCCTTGTTGGCGGAGGGCGAAGAGGGGGTGGAGGGCGATCCAGGGTTCGGAGAGGGTGTGGACTTCGGGATGGGCGCCGAGGATTTTTTGGAGCAGGGTGGACCCGGCGCGGGGTTGGGAGATGAGGAAGATCAGATTTTGGCCGGTGCTCATAGTGAGTTTTGGTTAGTGCAATCGGAGGCCCATTTGGCGGTGACGGGGTAGGCGGCGCGGCGGAGCGGATCCTGTTCGAGAAAGTGGTATTCGAGTTCGGCTTCGTGGCCGCGGCCGATGGGTTGAAAGCCGTGGAGGCGTGCCCAGCGGGCGGCGGGATTATCGGCGAGAACGCGGGCGCGAATGGGGAGTTGGTGGGCGGCGGCGATGTGATTGGTTAGTATGTTGAGGGCGTGGGAGTGGGCGCGGGAGCGGGAGGGGACATCTTCGGCGCGGAGGACGTTGTAGATGTCGATTTCTTTATCGAGGACGCGATAGCCGAGGCAGCCGACGGGGTGTTTTGTGGCGGCGTCGTGGATGAGGAAGATCCAATCGTGGGGGCGGGTGGAGTAGGCGTCGAACCACTGGCGCTGCTGGGAAGAGGTAATTTTTTCCTGGTGGAAGAAGCGATGGCTATGGTTGTTCTTCCAGAGGCGGAGGAGTTCGAGGTGCTCGGGTCTGATCGATTCGAGGATGATGCCGGGAGCGGCGGTGGAAGAGAGGATGAGGGCTGGTTTCACGCGACGGGTGTGACCAGACAGTTGGAAATGATGTGCATGAAGCGAGAGAGCTTATCTGGAGGTTAACATAGGGCCAGTTGGCGGAGGGCGTCGGGGCCGACGGGTTCCTGGGCGAGCCAGGGGAGGACGGCGAGGCGGGTGGCTTGTTTCGTTTTTACCTCGTCGATGTAGGTCTGTTCGCGGGTGGCGCGGGCGAGCAATGTCGGGTCCTGGGTGGAGGTGAGGAGGAAGCTTTGGTTGATGACCCAGGCGAAGGGTTCGATGCCGGCGCGGCGGAGGTCGGATTGGAGGCGGGCGGCTTCGTGGACGGGGGTGGCTTCGGGGAGGGCGATTAGGAGGACCTTGGTGATGGCGGGGTCGCGGAGGGTGGGGAGGAGGTCGCGGACGGATTGGGGCATGTCGCTCGAGGTGCGGGAGATTTCGCGGTGGTAGGATTCGGCGGCGTCGAGTAGGAGGAGCGTATGGCCGGTGGGGGCGGTGTCGAGAATGACGAAGCCGGTGCGGCCTTTGGCGACTTCTTCGGCGAAGGCGCGGAAGACGGCGATTTCTTCGGTGCAGGGGGAGCGGAGATCCTCTTCGAGGAGGGCCTGGCCCTTGGCGTCGAGGCTGGACTGGCTGACGATTTCTTCGGTGTATTTGCGGATCTCTTCGACTGGGTCTATGCGGGAGACGGAGAGGCCGGGGACTGCGTCGCGAACGGCGGCGGCGATGTGGGCGGCGGGGTCCGTTGTTGTGAGGTGGACCTGGTGGCCGCGGGAGGCGAGGGCGACGGCGAGGGCCGCGGCGACGGTGGTTTTGCCTACGCCGCCTTTGCCCATGGTGAGGATGACGCCGTGGCCTTGGGCTTCGAGTTCGTTGAGGAGGGTTGAGAATTTGTTGGGGGCCGGTTGGGAGATGCGGCGGAGGTTTTCGAGGCCGATGGGGGCGAAGGAGAATGTGGGGACTTCGTAGCGCTTTAGGGGTTGGAGGGATTCCGGGATTTTGGCGAGGGCTTGCTGGGAGCGCTGCTGGAGGGCTTGCGCGATGGGGTCGGCGGTGGTGGCGCGGAAGACGGCGTTGATGGCGAGATGGATGTTCGAGATGCCGGCTTCGGTGAGTTCGGCGAGGGTGCGGGCGGCTTCGCGGAGGGACGCGGCTTCGGGGCGGGTGACGAGGAGGACGGTGGTTTCGGCGGGGTTGGTGAGGGCGGCGACGCTGGCGGCGTAGAGGGATTGTTGGGCCTTCAGGCCGGCGAGCGGGCCGAGGCAGGAGGTGCCGGATTGGTTGGTGGCGATGAAGTCGTTCCAGGCGGCGGGGAGCTTGAGCAGGCGGAGGGTGTGGCCGGTGGGGGCGGTGTCGAAGATGACGTAATCGTGATTGGTGGGCGTGGCGAGGAGTTTGGTGAATTCGTCGAAAGCCGCGATTTCGACGGTGCAGGCGCCGGAGAGTTGTTCCTCCATGCTGGTGAGGGCGGCGGGGGGGAGAATGCCGCGGTAGGGGCCGACGATGCGTTCGCGGTAGGCGTGGGCGGCGGCTTCGGGATCGATGTTGCAGGCTTCCAGTTGGGGCAGGCCGGCGATGGGGGTGGGGGTGTTGGTGAGGGGTGTGGCGAGGACTTCGTCGAGGTTGGAGGCGGGGTCCGTGGAGACGAGGAGGACGCGGTGGCCCTGATCGGCGAGGGCGACGGCGGTGGCGCAGGCGAGGGTTGTTTTGCCGACGCCACCTTTGCCGGTGAAGAGGAGAATGCGGGTTGGGTTTGTTAGCAGCATGACGTGGGCCCGCTGGACATCAGAACGGGAAGTTCGACGGGCTTGTTCATGGGGACGCCGGCCCAGTGGGCGAGGGTGTAGCGGACGGGGTATTTGCCTTTGGATTTCACTTCGCCGTTGACGATGATCAGTGGCAGGCAATCGGTGCCCATTTCGGTGAGGGCGGCTTTGACGGATTCGTTCGCGGCGAAGGGGGCGGGGTCCTGCGAGAGGTTGTGGCGGAGGACGATTGCGCCTTGGGTGGCGAGCCAATCGAGATCGGCGGCGAAGCGGGGGAGGACGGGGTTGGGGGCGGGGCCGCAGACGCCGGTGGAGCAGCACATGGCGGGGTCGAAGACTTCGACGGTGGCGATGGGCTTGATGGCGCGGACGAACATGGAGGCGAATTTGCCGTCCATTTGCTGGGCGATTTCGGGGGTGTTGAGGCCGGATTCGGTGAGGAAGCTTTTGGCGTCATCGACGGTGTAGACGCGGGTGGGTTCGAGGTCGACACAGGTGAAGCCGGCGGCGGAGAGCTTGGCTTTGTAGTCCGATTCTTCGAGGGCGCCGGCGACGCAGCCGACCCAGAGTTCGACGTTGCGTTTGAGTTCGGCGGGGACGGCGCCGCGGACGACGACATCGCTGACGGCGAAGCGGCCGCCGGGTTTGAGGACGCGGAAGGCTTCGCGGAGGACGCTGTCTTTATCGGCGGAGAGGTTGATGACGCAGTTGGAAATGATGACGTCGATGGAGTTATCGGGGAGGGGGATGTGTTCGATTTCGCCCTTGAGGAATTCGACGTTTTGGACGCCGGCTTTTTGCTGATTGTCGCGGGCGAGGGCGAGCATGTCGTCGGTCATGTCGAGCCCGTAGGCCTTGCCGGTGGGGCCGACGCGGCGGGCGGAGAGAAGGACGTCGATGCCGCCGCCGGAACCGAGATCGAGAACGGTTTCGCCGGGCTGGAGCTGGGCGAGGGCGGTGGGGTTGCCACAGCC
>CANIFK010000747.1 GCA_947466555.1 Acidobacteriota bacterium
TCCGCCGCTTCCCCAAACTTCTGGCACGTCTGCGTCGAATCGATATTCCGCAACAACCCTGTCAACACCGCCCCCGCCCCCACTTCCACCCACTGCGTCACGCCCTCCCCAATCAGCACCCGCATCGATTCAATCCACCTCACCGGGCTCGGCACCTGCTGATACAGCCCCTCCCGTGCCTCCGCGCCTGTGGAAATCAGCCGCGCCTGCCAGTTGTTCACCAGCGGAACGGTCAAATCGGCAAACGGCGCCGCGTCCAGGTCCACTTTCAACAACTCCTGCGCCGGCCGCATCAACGGGCAGTGGAAAGGCGCGCTCACCGGCAGCGCAATCGCCCGCTTCGCCCCGGCAGCCTTGGCCAGCTCCATCGCCCGCGCCACCGCGCCCGCATGCCCCGCAATCACAATCTGGTCCGGCGAATTCAGGTTCGCCGCCGTGACCACTTCCCCCTCGGCCGCCGCCGCCAGAATCTCGTCCAGCTTCCCCTCCGGCAGTTTCAACAACGCCGCCATCGCCCCCACACCCTGCGGCACCGCCTGCTGCATGTACTGCCCGCGCTTCCGCACAATCCGCACCGCATCGGCAAACGGCAACGCCCCGGCCGCCACCAATGCCGAATACTCACCCAGGCTATGCCCCGCCACAAAATCCGGCCGCAGCCCCCGCTCCGTCAACACGGCAAAAGCGGCCACCGAAACCGTCAACAGCGCCGGCTGGGTATTCTCGGTCTTCTTCAGTTCCTCATCCGGCCCGCCAAAGCAGAGCTCGGAGATGGAGAACCCCAGAGCCGCATCGGCGGCATCAAACACCGCCTTCGCCGCCGTCGAAGCCTCGCAAAGGCTCTTCCCCATACCCGTAAACTGAGAACCCTGTCCCGGAAACAAAAACGCCGTTTTAGCCATGAACTCCTATTTTAGCCAATCGAAGCCTGCCTTAGAGCGCAGGCACTCCCTGGAATGACGGGGAAACAACCGAGTATGAATCACACCCATGACCATCACACTTCCTAGCCCCGTCGACATCCAGCCCGGCTAAAGCCTCGATACCGACCAGGACGGCGACAGCGGCCGCTTCTTCGTTCCGGTTTTACGGCCCCAACCGCTTGTGGATAGCCTGGAAAGAGCCCCCCGGCACCCTCCCCGCCACGGGCGTTCCCGAACCGGCAGCCGTCGCTCTCGCACCCCCAAACGGAAACAGGCCCAGTAACGCCCCCTATCACTCACGGTATGCGAGGCAATAGGCCCGTTGCCGCCTCGCATGCTAACATCCGTAAGCCGGTAGCGGCCTATGTAGCCTGCCCGATTTCAAACCCTGGATTCATAAAGTGGTCTCTACAAACGTTATCTCAAAAGCCCTCGACGCCCGCCTCGGCCGTTATGCAATGGCCGTCGGCGCCATCGCCGCCGCCGTCCCTGCACAGGCCGCCCCCATCACCGTCATCCTGCCCGCCCCCGTGGACATCCGGCCCGGCTACAATCTGGATTTCGATCAGGACAACATCACCGAATTCTTCTTCTCCGGTAGCGGCTCCACCGCCCTTGCGTGCTATTTCACCCCCGCCCTCGTCCTCGGCGCCGGCAGTTCCAACCTCGCCCTGTCTCTCAGTGCAGGCGCCACGTTTGGCCTCTCGGGCAACACACAAGTGTGGATCCCATCGGCCACCATGGCCCTGGGCACTTCGACGTCTCCCACCTTCCTCGCCTTCCGCTTCCAAAGCACCAACGGCGGCTTCAACCGCGTCGGCTTCGCTCAGTTCTACGGCCCCAACCTCTACGGGTTCGCCTGGGAAGAAGCCAGCACCCTCCGCACCTTCGACCTGAGCACCCTCCCCGCCCCCACCGGCGTTCCCGAACCGGCCACCGGCGCGCTCACCGCCCTCGCCCTCGGCGCCGTTGCCCTCGCCGCCCGCAAGCGCAAAAAGTCATAGCCCCAAAACGGGAAACACATGCCCTCAGCTCTTTCGACTCTTCTCAACGCCCGCCTCAGCCGCTACGCCGTCGCTGTTGGCGCTGTCGCCGCCGCCACGCCCGCCCAAGCCGCTCCCATCACGGTAATCCTGCCGACGCCCGTCAATCTCAGCATTACCAACTCCATTACGTTCGATGTGGATCAGGATGGACTCTTCGATCTCAGCTTCACTTCGTTTGGGGGCGGGCGGTTTGTACCTCCGCCTACCCGCCCGGCGTATTATGGCGTTTCCGGCTCCGTCGCGCTCCAACTCACCGCGGGTGTTCTGATCGACAGCACAAACACAGCGAGCTTCTGGGGCACCGTTGCCCCACTTTCTTATAACACTGCGGTCTCGCCCACCTTTCTCGCCATTCAATTTGGTTCTTCGGTAGGCGGCCCCCAACGCGTCGGCTTTGCCCAGTTCTCCGGCTCCAACCTCTATGGGTTCGCCTGGGACCAAGCCAACACCATCACCACCTTCGACATCACCGCTCCCCCCACCGGCGTTCCCGAACCGGCCACCGGCGCCCTCACCGCCCTCGGCGCCGTCGCCCTCGCCGCCCGCAAGCGCAAACAGGCGTAACCCCGGCGAGTGTCCTCGTCCCGTCCAAATCGCGTTTTGCTCGTCGGCTGGGGCACCGCCGAATGGCCCCTTCTAAGTCCCCTTCTCGATAGCGGCCAACTCCCCAACCTGGGGCGCCTCATCAGTCAAGGCGCCCTCGGTCGCCCCGTCACGCCCCACCCATCCCTCCCCCTCCCCGTCTGGCCCTCCATCGCCACCGGCGTCCACCCCGATCGCCACGGCCTCCTCGCTCCCGCCCCCCTGCACACCCGCCGCCAACCTGCCATCTGGGACACCCTCGCCGCCCACGGTCTCCGCTCCCACGTCATCGGCTGGCCCGGCGCCCTCCAGGCCGAAGACATCCCCGGCCTCTTCGTCACCCCAGCCTTCGGCGCCAACCCGCGCCCCCAATCCGTCTCCCCCGCCCACCTCGCCGAGTCCCTCGCCGAACTCCATCTCCCCGCCTCCGACTTCCCTCCCGCCGCCCTCCAGGAGCTCCTCCCCCTCGCCCACACCATCGATCAACGCTACGACGACCGCCTCGCCCGCCTCGCCAACGCCCTAGCCATCGCCTGCTCCCTCCACAACGCCGCCACCCACGCCCTCGCCGATCACCCCTGGGATTTCGCCGCCGTTCACTACGATGCCCTCGCCTACTGCTCCGTCCACTTCGCCGAATTCCTCCCGCCCCGCATGGCCCACGTCTCTCCGGCCGATCACGAAATCTACGGCGGTCTCCTCCCCGCCGTCTATCGGTTCCACGACATGCTCCTCGGCACCCTCCTCGACCTCGCCGGCCCCGACGCCGCCGTCCTCCTCGTCGCCCCCTACGGCTACGCCTCCGCCGCCGATCGCCCCCTCAAAAACTCCACCAGTTTCACAGACCACCAGGCCTGGGTCACCCGCCCCGGTCTCCTCTGCCTCCGCGCCCCCTCCATCCCCGCCGA
>CANIFK010000748.1 GCA_947466555.1 Acidobacteriota bacterium
AAGCAATACCTGCAATGTTCATCACACCCCTATGCGCAACCGCCCGCCCCCAATTCTCACCACCCCCCCCCCAATTCACCAAATCAAAGCCAAATCACCCCCAGTCGAAATATACTGGGGACGATGCGAATTCTCCGCCGTACCCTCCTCCAACTGCCCGCACTGGCAATCGCCGCCCCCGCCGCCCCCAAACACAACATCGTCTTCGGCGAAAAAGGCCGCTTCGGCGGCTGGCCCGCCAATCACCACATGTGGGCCTGGGGCAACGAGCTCGTCGTCGGCTTCGAAGCCGGCTACTTCCGCACCAACACCGAAAAGACCCGCGAACACGCCATCGACTACTCCAAGCCCGCCGCCCACGTCCTCGCCCGCTCCCTCGACGGCGGCGAAACCTGGAAAATTGAGGAACCCGAAACCCTCAAAGCGCCCCCCGGAACCAAGCAGGCCGGCGTCCCCTGCGCCGAAGGCGGCAAGCCCATGTCCCAGTGCCCCGGCGGCTTCGACTTCACCAAGCCCGGCTTCGCCTTCACCGCCCGCATGGCCTCCATCCACACTGGCCCCTCCCGCTTCTACATCTCCAACGACAAGGCCAAAACTTGGGCCGGCCCCTTCGAATTCCCCAGCCTCGGCACCCCCGGCATCGCCGCCCGTACCGACGCCATCATCGACGGCAAACACGAAATGACCGTCTTCATGACCGCCGCCAAGACGAACCTCAAGGAAGGCCGCGTCCTCTGCGCCCGCACCACCGACGGCGCCAAAACCTGGAAAATGGTCAACTGGGTCTGCCCCGAACCGGCCGACAACGACTTCGCCATCATGCCCTCCAGCGTTCGCCTCGGCGGCAAGTCGATCCTCACCACCATCCGCCACCGCAAGTTCATCGCCGCCTGGCGCTCCGATGACAACGGCGCCAACTGGAAAATGGTCGGCCAGCCCGTCGACGACACCGGCGGCGGCAACCCGCCCGCCCTCCTGAAACTCCCCGACGGCAAGCTCGTCCTCACCTACGGCTTCCGCAACACGCCCTACTCCATCCGCGCCCGTACCTCCACCGACGAAGGCAAAACCTGGTCGAAGGACATCATGCTCCGCGAGGACGGCGGTTCCTGGGATCTCGGCTACACCCGCACCGTCCGCCGCCCCGACGGCAACCTCGTCACGGCCTACTACTACAACACCAACCAGGGCAGCGAACGCTTCATCGGAGCCACGATTTGGAAACCCTAAGACTCTTCCTCCTGTCCGCCGTGGCCTTATCCGCCCAGCCGTTCCTGAAGACCGAACTCATCTTCACCCCGGAACACTGGCACAACCACAGCTCCTCCATCGTCGAACTCCCCAACGGCGACTTCTTCGTCAGCTGGTTCCACGGCTCCGGCGAACGCCAGTCCGACGACGTCAAAATCGAAGGCGCCCGCTGGCGCAAAGCCACCGGCACCTGGTCCCAACGCTTCGACCTCGCCGACACCCCCGGCTTCCCCGATACCAACTGCGTCGTCTGGGTCGACAGCAAAAAGCGCCTCTGGCTCTTCTGGCCCACCATCCTCGCTAACACCTGGGAATCGGCCATCATGAAGTACCGCATCTCGACGGACTTCCAGCAGCCCGAAGGCCCGCCCAAGTGGGACTGGCAGGACAACCTCCTGCTCATCCCCAAACGCATGCAGGAGCGCACCCAAGAGGTCTTCGCCAAAGAGCTCAAGCGCAACGGCCCGCTGAAGGATTGGGCCACCCGCTCCGTCGCCCTCGCCGGCGATAAGCAGTTCTCCCGCCTCGTCTGGTTCACCCGGACGCACCCCATCGAGCTGCCCAACGGCCGCTACATCGTCCCGCTCTACTCCGACGGCTTCAGCTTCGGACTCATGGCCATATCGGACGATCAAGGCAAGACCTGGCACGCCAGTGAGCCCATCGTCGGCTACGGCAACATCCAGCCCAGCGTCGTCCGCCGCAAGAACGGCGACCTCGTCGCCTTCATGCGCGACAACGGCCCCGCCCCAAAACGGGTCATGCAGAGCATCTCGAAGGATAGCGGCGAAACCTGGACCGGCGCCGAGGACATCGACCTCCCCAACCCCGGAACCAGCGTCGAAGCGATCGCGCTAAAGGACGGCCGCTGGGTCATCGCCTACAACGATCTGGAGAAGGGACGGACGTCGCTGGCGATTTCGATGTCGGATGACGAAGGCCAAACCTGGAAGTGGAAAAGGAACATGGACAAAGGCGCGGGCAACTACCACTACCCGTCGCTGATCCAAGCCTCCGACGGCACGCTCCACCTGACGTACTCAATCTTTGAGACGAAGGACGGCAAGCAAGCCAAGTCGATCAAACACGCCCACTTCAACGCCGACTGGATCCTCCAAGGAGACAAGTAAATGCGCGCAGCCGTCCTCGCCCTCCTCCTCGCCGTGGCCCTCCCGGCCATCGAGTACAAGGACGGCTACGCCAACTCCAACGGCGTCAAGATCCACTACGTCACCGCGGGCTCCGGCCCGCTCGTCGTCATGATCCACGGCTTCCCCGACTTCTGGTACACCTGGCGCAACCAGATGGAAGCCCTCGCCCCGCAGTACCAGGTCGCCGCCATCGACCTCCGCGGCTACAACTTGAGCGACAAACCCGAAGGGGCCGAAAACTACGATATGCGCCTTCTGATAGCCGACGTCGCCGCCGTCATCAAGCACCTCGGTCGCGACAAAGCCATCATCGTCGGCCACGATTGGGGCGGCGCCATCAGCTGGCAGTTCGCCTTCCACATGCCCCAAATGGTGGAGCGCCTCATCATCCTCAACCTCCCCCATCCCAACGGCCTCTCCCGCGAACTCGCCACCAACGCCAAACAGCAGGAAGCCTCCGCCTACGCCCGCCGCTTCCAGACCGCGGACTCCCACAAAGCCCTCACCCCCGAACGCCTCGCCGGCTGGGTCACCGACCCCGCCGCCAAGCCCAAGTACATCGAGGCCTTCCAGCGCAGCTCCATGGACGCCATGATGAACTACTACCGGCGCAACTACCCCCGCGAACCCTACCAGCAAAGCACCGCCCCGCAGCGCCTCAACGTCCCTGTCCTCATGATCCACGGCCTCAAGGACACCGCCCTGCTCTCGCCCGCCCTCAACGGCACCTGGGACTGGCTCGACGCGGACTTCACGCTGGTCACCATCCCCAACGCCAGCCACTTCGTCCAGCAGGACGCCTCCGATCTCGTCTCCAAATCCATCAAATCCTGGTTGAATCGATGAAAACCTACGACGTAGTCATTGTCGGATCCGGTGCCGCCGGAGGCACCCTCGCCGCCCACCTCGCCCGCGCCGGAGTCGACGTGGCCGTCGTCGAAGGCGGCCCCAAGATCAACACCCGCGCGGACTTCAACACCCACGCGATGCCCTGGGAGTTCGCCAACCGCCAGATCCCGCGCATGCGCCCCGGCAAGGACGGCATGGCCAGCGAA
>CANIFK010000749.1 GCA_947466555.1 Acidobacteriota bacterium
CCGATACTCCGCCAACGCCTCCGGAATCACATCCAACCCGATCCCCGGCAAATCGGAAGCCACAATCTCCCCCTCGACAACCCGGTACATCTCCTTATTCCGCAACACCTTCGCCCCCGGCGCCCACTGCTGCTCCGGCAACAACGGCGGCGTCACCAGCGCAACCTCCTGCCACTCCGACCCAATCGCGAAAGTCGCCTGCAACCACCCCGCCAACATCAGCGCCATCGTCCCATGCAGTATGCACGGCACATGATACCCATCGGCCATCATCGCCACTTTCCGGCAAGTGAAAATCCCGCCAGACCCCCGCCCCTCCGGCTGCAAAATGTCATAAGTCCGCTTCACCAAACACCGCTGAAAATCCCGAACGCCGACATACCCCTCCCCGCCCGTAATCGGCAGATCCACCATCGCCGCCAGCCGCGCCGGACTATCAAAATCATCCCGCGCAAACGGCTCTTCCAACCAATACGCCCCCGCCCGCTGCAACGCCCGCGCCACCTGCAAACCCGTCTCAAAACTCCAAACCGGTTGTCCCACGGCCTGAGGCAAATGCGCCGTCCGGTCAAACATAATCGCAAAGTCCGGCCCCACCGCCGCCCGGATCTCCGCGCACGCATCCGCATCGTCCAACGGATTCGGCCGCCACGCTCGAATCTTCATGCCCTTATAACCGGCCTTCTTTAACCGCACCGCCTGCGCAGCCTGCTCGGCATACGTCACATGCTGCTGGTCCAACCGCCCCGGCCACACACACGTCACATACGCCTTCACCTTCTCGCTCGCCCCGCCCAGCAACCGGTGCACGGGCTGCTTGGCAATCCGCCCAATCGCATCCCACATCGCATGCTCCACCCCGCCCCACTTCTCCAACCCGTTATCCAAATGCTGCTCAATCGCATGCAAATCCGCGCCCACCAACAACGTCCGAATCGCCGGCAAAGCCGCGGTCGCGGGCCCCGCAAACGAATACCCCTTCACCCCCGCGTCGGTTGAAATCTCAACAACCTGAAACGCATGCATCAACCCCGCCGCCGCTTCATCCTTCGTCACCGGAATCCGGATCGGATAGACATCCACGCCAGTAATCCGCACCCGAGGCGCCGCCAGCGCCGCCAAAAATAACCGTCTGCTAAGCACGTCGAAACTCCTTCAAAGCCGCCTCGTCCACATCCAGCCCCAACCCCGGAAACTCGGGCAAATACACATACCCGTTCTCAATCCGCCACGCCCGCTTGTTCTTCAACAAAATCTCCCCCGGCTGCCACTCCTCGGTCGGCAAATTCGGCCCCGCGCCAATCATCTCCTGCCATTCGCAATTCGTCATGCTGCACCCGGCCTGTATATACCCAGCCAACGAAAACCCGCCCGTCCCATGTTGAATACAAGGCACCCCAAACGACGCCGCCAACGCCGATATCTTCTTCGCCGCCCAGATCCCCCCGCAAATCCGCGTATCCGGCTGCACAATGTCGTAAGTCTTGTTATGCAGGAACGCCGCAAACTCGTACAGCGTCCGCCCCAACTCCCCGCCAGTAATCAGAATGTCCACCTCCGCCGCCAACCGCGCCGGACCCTGCAAATCCATCCCGTCAAACGGCTCCTCCAACCAATACGCGTTATGCCGTTCCAACCCACGCGCCACCTTCAACGCCGTCGGATAAT
The DNA here is from genome assembly GCA_947466555.1 of Acidobacteriota bacterium. Lineage (GTDB taxonomy): Bacteria > Acidobacteriota > Terriglobia > Bryobacterales > Bryobacteraceae. The sequence continues at coordinate 1,669 of CANIFK010000749.1, forward strand.
CCCAAACCCACCCCGGCCGAACCGCAGTCCGGTCCAGCATGATCTTAAACGTCGGCCCCACCGCCGCCCGAATCTCCCCCACCGCATCCACATCGTCCATCGGCCGCGGCCGCCACGCCCGAATCTTGATCGCCCCGTACCCGTTATCCTTCAACCGTTTCGCAAACGCCGCCTGCGTCGCATACGGCACGTCGGACTGGTCCAGCTTCCCCGGAAACACCGTCGTCCGATACACCCGCAACCGGTCCCGAGCCCGCCCCAACAAATCCGCCACCGGCCGGTCCGCGATCCGTCCCATCGCGTCCCACATGGCATGTTCAACGCCGCTCCACCCCTGCGTCCGCGATTCCCCCGAGTTCATCTGCAACCGCCGCATATGCCGGTCAATCGCAAACAAGTCATCGCCCACCAGCGTCGGCTTCACCCAGTTATTCAGCAAATCCGGCGCAATCGCAATGAACGACGTGCCAATCACCCCCGCATCCGTATGCACCCGCGTCACCGGATACCGATAGGCTCGCAATGGGTCCGGCGTGCCGCCATCGGGCACACGAACCACAAACGATTCAATGTTGGTGATCTTAACTTTCCTGCTCGGCACCAGAGCAGCCAGCATCGCGCGGCGAGTCAGCATAACCCCAGCATCATATGCGAAACCAGAGAGTGCGAAACAATGGAGCAATGCGACGCGTGTTCCTGATCGCCGCCGGCGTCTTCTCCGGACTCGTCTACTTCACCAGCCGCCAAGGCGAAGAAGACGTACCCGCCGGCCACGAAGAATGCCGCACCCGCCTCACCCGCCAGCAGTATTACGTCACCCGCCAGGGAGGCACCGACGTCGCCTTCTCCGGCACCTACCACGCCTTAAAAACCCCAGGCGAATACCGCTGCATCTGCTGTGACGAACTCCTCTTCCGCAGCCAGGAAAAGTTCGACTCCGGCACCGGCTGGCCCAGCTTCTGGGCCCCGGCCGATCCCAACAACATCCGCACGCGCAAAGACGTAAGCCTACTCCTCGAGCGCACCGAAGTCGCCTGCCGCCGCTGCGCCGCCCACCTCGGCCACGTCTTCCCCGACGGCCCCCCGCCCACCAACCTCCGCTACTGCCTCAACGAATCCTCCCTCCGCTTCGTCCCCGCCTAGGATCTTCCCTGGTGCCTGGCTACCGGATTCCCCCTCAATTCCCGATTTCCCCTAGCGCCGGGCCACCCCGACACTCCGCTACAATCTCAGCCATGGGACCCACCCCACGCGCCTGCCAATTCTGCCGCCGGCCCTTCCTCCCAATCGCCACCTCCGCCCCGCCCATCAGCGATCAAGACCTCGCCGTCCGCCAAGCCCTCGCCCGCCTCCGCCAAATCGCCCCCCGCTCCGCCCGCGCCCTCGAACTCCGCCACATCGAAGGCCTCACCCTCCCCGAAATCCAAAACCAGCTCAACCTCACCCCCAACCAACTCCGCCAACTCCTCCCCTAACCATTACAATCCCTACATCCTGTGGTAGCATTCCCATCACGGACCATGCGTACGCTGCTACTCGTGTGCACGTTCGCGGCTGGCCTGTCCGGGGCCGATCCGCGGGCGATTTCCATGCACCCTTTCACAGGGCAGCGCGGCCTTGCGTTCACCGCCACCGTCCGCGGCAACAACATCAAAGACGCCAAAGCCGCCTTCCCCGAACAGCCCAACCTCCGCATCTCAATCCTCACCACCGGCACCGAAGGCAAATCCCAATTCGTCAAGCTCAACATCGAAGCCCCCCCCCCCCGCCCCCACCCCTTCC
>CANIFK010000750.1 GCA_947466555.1 Acidobacteriota bacterium
AAGGAATTATCCGACCCGAGAGATTGGCAGTTCAGGTCCTGCTGATCCAGGCGATACCGCTCATCGCATTCGCCCTCTCAAGGAAACCGGCCGGGCACAGCGCTTGAAGCGTTTGGATTGGAACAGGTGCTGTGAGAGTATCCGTCAAGCGAAGTTCATGTTGGATACTTGGAAGACCGTAGAAAACGCATCGATGAAACCCGAAACCATCCAGGGAGTTCGCCGAGTCTTGAATGAGGTGAGCAATGGCCTCTGGATCGGACATCACATTACTCGCCTGAATTCGTACGGCCCCGAACTCATATCGGCTTTTCGAATATTGTTGGAGTCTGAGCCCGATCAGAACCAAAGAATGGCGCTCTGCCAGGCACAGTCGAAACTGCTTAACAAAATCAAGCTGTATATGGAGGAAAATATGATCTCATGCTGCATAGATCCCAAGGAAATCGACAACTACCTGGATTGGTTGGATAAGAAGTAGCTTCTTGCAAATCACGCTACTGCCCCCTACGGCACCCAAATCAAATACGCCAAATAACAAACAGCCGCCCCAACCCCCAGCGTAACCAGGCCCGAGAAAAGCCGTTTCTGCAGATAGAAAACCAGTATCAATCCCGACAACGAAACCAACACCATCAACACCGCCGACAGGTCAATCACAACGCCCCAGGCCTTCCCCGAATCCCGGCCCTTGTGCAGGTCGTTCAATAACGCCACCAACCCCATCCGCGTCTCGGTCAACTCATAAGCCCCCGAAGCCCGGTCCAAAAACACATCCGCCGTATACGCCGGCCCCTTGAAATTCACCGAGCACTGGCCCTCATCAATTCGGAAATCGGAAAGAGCCCCGCCCACCCGGTGCGCCTTCCGTAAATGCTCCACAATCTCCAACTTGGCGACAGTCCCCTTCACCCACGCCGGGTCCACCGAACCCTTCACCTGCACCGTCCGCTGCGCCCCCGCGAACCAATCGGTATGGTTCAGCGTCAGCCCCGTCACGGCGAAAAAGAACAGCACGCCAAAACTCACCATCGACAAGTAAATGTGGAGCCACCGTGAAAGCGACGCCAATTGCCGCTTCCACTTCGGCACCCGTTTCGGCGCGCTAGTGTCCGCCGGCTTTTCTGAAATCAACGGAGGCACTGGTAATCTCACTCCCACCTGTCAATGTAAACTGCTTCGACCCGCCCGTCAGGTCCACCTCTTGCCGCAGCAAGTCGTACCCGCCGTGCTCCCGCGCCGCTTCGATGTACACCGTATACTTCCCCGGCTTCACCACAACGCCCTTATTATCCTTCCCGTCCCACTTCAACGTGTACTTGCCCGGCGGCCGCGTCGCGCTCGACACCGATTGGGCGATCTCATTCCCCTCCGCCAGCAGCCGCAACCGGTCCCCACGATACCACCCGCGCAGGTCCGGCAGCCATCTATCTTTCTGAAACCAAAGGGCCACCGTCCGCACCGGGAACTTGTCCTTGTCCTCTACCCAGACAGCTAGGTATGGACGCCGGTACCGCTGCCCCTCAATCCGCGCCAACTCCAGATTGACGACAACCTCCGTCGCTGGAGCCTGTGCCAACGGCGCCATCAGGAACCCCGGGCTGCTGACAATCCCGCCACCGGCCTTCACCAGCAGGAACTGCGCCCCCGGCACCCGTGCCGCCAGCTTCCGCGATTCATCGACGGAAAGGATCGTAAACGCCGTCGCCAACGCCCCGGCGTCCGTCGCCTTCGGAGCGATAACCGTAGCGCTTGCAATATGTTGCGGGCTTTTCCCCGTCCGCGGATCGACGATATGCGCCCCCCGCCGCGACGGACCCGAGGTGGCCACCGCCATCCCAGCCGCCAGCGTACTGGCCAGTGGCGCGGAGTTCTCGGTGTCATCGAAGGGATTCGCGATCTGGACCCGCTCCGTCATCCGGCCCTTCACCACCAGGTCCCCACCAATATTCACAGCCACGCCGGAGGCATGCTTCATCGCCGCATCCGCCGCCTTTTCAATCACATAGCTCTTAGTGAAGCTGTTCAACGCGATCGGCGCGGCCGATAGATGCGTCGCCGTGCCATTCGCCCGATCCAATGCCCAGTGCGGGCCGCCATCCGCTCCCGCTGCGAACGTGGCCGAGATCGCCCCGCCCGTCCGTCCGCGCCACTGATCGTATAACCCCAATACTTCCAATAGTTCCGGGGACACCCGGACCGCCCGGTCACGCGTCCGCGCCCACCGGCTCACTTCGCTCTCCGGGTCCCAGGTGGAGAGAATCTCCGCCAACCGATCGATCTCGGCCAGCGCCGCCGCTTCCGCCCGATCGGGCGTCAGCGATTCGACGCGCATCTCGAACGAAGTCCCTAAGACGTTCTCCTGGTTATAGATACGCTGCCCGGCCCGAGGCACCATCGGCAGCGCGGCAATCGAAAGCAGATCGCGGCGTCTCAATGCCGTTCCCTCCGGGGCCGGATCTCGTCCGCCGTCAACTGCCCATCCCCATTCTTATCAAGGGCTTGCAGGGCCGCTGATGCCCCGGCAATCTCTTCCTTCGACAACGTCCCATCGCCATTTTTGTCGATTGCCCGGAACAACAGGTCCATCGGCGGCCCGCCCGGACGCCCCCCCTCCATCCGCCGGGGCTGCATACCGGCGGTAGCCGATTGCAGTTCCTCCTTCGTCAAAAGGCCGTCTTTATTGGCGTCGGCGCGTTCAAAGATGCCCTGCATCCGCTCGGGAACTTCGTCTTTCGTAAGTTTCCCGTCCTTGTTGGCATCAAAGGACATCAGTCTGGCGACCATATCGTCGGGCGGCTGGGCCCAGGCGAAACTCGTCGCGAGGAGGGGTAGAGTGTAGAGGAGGGTTCGCACAACAGTAGGGTACGCGAAAGCGCCCGTAGGTTTCTCGCCTGACGAGGACTTAACCTTCCTTTACGGAAGCCTGCCTCTCGTAACCGCCGTCCAAAATAGCCTTCCACGCTTTCCCCTCCCCGCGCGTCACTCCCTATGTGAAGCTTATTCCGGCAGTCGTGTCCCTGCTCGCCCTCAGCGCCTTCGGCGCCGATGTCGATTTGCCGCGCCTGCTCAAGGCCATCGAGGGCCGGTATAACTCCGTCAAGACATTGGAGATGGACTTCGACCTGACCTATGTCTCCCCGAGCCGGGTGCGACGCACCGAGGGCGGCAAGCTCTACCTGCGCAAACCGGGACGGATGCGCTGGGAATACACGAGGCCGGAAGGTAAGCTCTATGTTTCCAACGGCGTAGACTACTGGTATTACAATCCCATCGCCCGCACGGCGGAGAAGATGAAGTTGAAGGAAGCCGCCGATATGCAGGCCCCGATGGCGTTCTTACTGGGCAAGCTCGACTTCCAACGGGACTTCGCCAAGTTCACCGTACGCCAAGAGGGCGCGCTCGTGCGGATCACCGCTGAACCCAAGAATCTCGATAAGGCCCCGTACC
>CANIFK010000751.1 GCA_947466555.1 Acidobacteriota bacterium
CAGTGGTGCAGCAGAATATAGGCCGTCCCCGGCGACCGCGGCCCGCCGTTCGCCCCAATCACCCCATCGGTCGCCAGCGTCACCTTCACCTCCGGCGACTCAAACCACTCGTCCAAATAATCCGCCGCGCTCATCGTGAAAATCTTCACCAGCGCCACCATGTCCGTAGCCGATAAGCCCCGCAACCGCCCCGCCAGCTTCAAATACTCAATAATCTCTCCAATCCCCTGCGGCGGAAACGGCGGCGGACACACCAGCAACAAACTCTCCACCAGCTTCGCCAGCCGCTCCAACTGCTCCTCAAACTCCGGCATCCGCGCCGCATCGCGCTTGGAGAACTTCGCAATCTCCGCCAGCGTCTTCCCGCCGTCCTGCCACGTGAAAAAGTACCGCCCATCCGGAAAAGGCGAAAAGAACGCCGGATCCTTCGGGTCCACCCGGTACCCATGCCGCTCCAACTGCATATCGTCCACAATCTTCTGCTGCAGCAGGCTCACCAGGTAACTCGCCGTCGACACCCGATAACCCGGCCAAATCGACTCCGTCACCGCGCACCCGCCCACCATCTCCCGCCGCTCCAATACCAGCACCTTGCGCCCCGCCCGCGCCAGATAGAACGCCGTCACCAGCCCGTTATGCCCGCCCCCCACGATCACAGCATCATAGGCCTGTGCCATGCCGCTTACGCCTCCACGCCAGACTCTTCAATCGTCAACGTACCCTTATCCGCATCCAGCGTAGCCTGACACCCCAACGGCAACGTCAACTGGTCCGCCGTGTGCCCAAACGTCAACCCAGCCAGCACCGGAATCTTCAACCCGCCCAGAATGTCGTCCACAATCTCGCCCAACGAAAAGGTCGAATCAAACCCCGGCCGGAACTCCCTGGGCGAGCACCGCGCGCACTCTCCAAACACAACCCCCGCCGCCGCCGCCAACTTCCCGCTCAGCCGCAGCTGCGTCAACATCCGGTCCATCGAATACGGCTCTTCCCCCACGTCTTCGATGCACAGAATCTTCCCCCGCGTGTCGATCTCGTACGGCGTCCCCATCGTCGTCGAAATCAGCGTCAGGTTCCCCGCAATGAGAGGTCCCCGCGCACGCCCGCCCTTCACCGTCCGCAACGGATGGTTCGGCCGCATCGTGTTCGACTCCACCGGATTCGTCACACTCCCCAACGGCTTCACCGCAAACAACGCCCGCCGGAAGTGGTCGATCGTGTACGGCGTAAACCCGCTCAACATCACCGGTCCGTGAAACGTCACCAATCCGGTCTTCTGGTGAATCGCCAGATGCATGGCCGTAATATCGCTGTACCCCTGGAAAATCTTGGGGTTCTTCGCGATCAGGTCATAGTCCAGCGCTGGCAGAATCTGCGCGCTCCCATATCCGCCGCGAATGGCGAAAACAGCCTTCACCTCCGGATCGGCAAACATCGCGTTCACATCCGCCGCCCGCTCGGCAATCGTGCCGCCCACGTACCCCGTGCGCTTCCGCACGTTCGCGCCCATCTTCACCTTCAGCCCGAAATACTCGGCCGTCCGCAGCGCGCTCGCAATCTCGTCCGGCGACGAGACATACGTCGACGGCGTCACAAACCCCACCGTGTCGCCCTTCTTCAACAGCTTCGGTTTCACCATCCTGGTCGCCCCTATCGCTGGCGTCACCAGCGGTACAGTCAATGCCGAAAGAAACGCCCGTCGCCGCATATATAGCTAGCTTACGACTTCTTCGTCCACGGCAATTTCTTCTTCACCCGCTCCCACAATCCCGGCGGCGGCTCCGGCTTCTGATTCGCCGGCTGCGTAATCGCCAGCGCCTTCAAATCCAACGGATCGTCCAGCTTCACCCACGGCGTCTTCGACATCAGCCGCACCCGGTAGCCTTCAAACGAATACGTCTTCCGCACCAGCGCGCCGCCCTCTTCTTCCACCACCAGCGAAAAGCCCTGCGCCATATGCGTCTTGCGCCCCTCAGTGACCTCCACCGGATGCAACGCGCTCGGGAAATACCCCTTCACGTTCTTCTCCCGGAAGCCGGTCTCATACCGGTGCCGCCGCGCGTTATAAACAAAAATCCGGAACCCGTCGAACTCGTAGGACTCCCCGCCCTTGGCTATCGTCGTCCACAGGTAATGCTTCTTCACCTGGTCCCCGTCCTGCACATCGCCCAGCGGAAACCACGACGTAATCCGGTGCCCCTCGGCATACCGCGCCACATCGTCGGGAATCGTCATCGTCATCGTCCGCGTCAGGATCCACCCGGCCTTCCCATCCTTCGTCCGAATCAAACTCCAGTCTTCAAACTTCGGCGCCTCCTGCGGCGTCCGGATCAGCATCGACAGCGCCGACCGCTCTTCCTTCTTCCGCTCCGCCGCCGCCACCTCGGCCTCCGTCAACCGGTGCGACAACTGCCGCCAATTCGCCGGCAATCGCGGCGGCTCCGGCATCGGCGGTAACTCCACTTCCCCGTCCTTCCGCCCCTTCTTGTCCTTGTCTTTTCTCACCCGCGCCGGTTTCTTCCGCGGCGGCGGCGCGCTCGCCTTCGCTATCTTCTTGGCGATCTCGGATTCATACGGTCCGCGCTCCACCAGCTTGTGCCCCAGAACCTGAAAGTGCTCCTCTTCCTTCAACAACAAAAAACTAGGCGACTGCCGATGCGGCTCCGTATGCACGTTCCGCGCGTCAAACACCGTCGCCTCGGCCTGCGCCGGCAACTTCCCGGCCGCCTCGGCCACCGCCCGCAGCCGCGCCATCTGCTCGGTCGTTAGCAGCTTTTCACTGTCGCACCAGCCCTCTTTGCCCGACGGCGCCCGCACCCGCATAAACCGCCGCCGCACCGCCAGCACGTCCAACTGGTCCCCGTGTTTAACGGTCGCCACCACCGGAGACTTCAGCCCAATCTCCTGCCGGATGTTCAGCGTCATCGGCCCCGCGTAGGCCTCCACAATCGCGGACGCGGGTTCTGGGCCGTCTGAACACGAGGTCAGTGTCCACCCGGTAATCCCCAGCAATATCGTTACGAAAAAGTAGCGCATGCACCTTACAACCGGCCGCGCCAGAGCATTTATGATTTTACCCTATGCCGGTACATACACACGCAAAATTTCAAGGTCCGCCCCGTCAATGCCGTACGTCCCGCACCCGGCCGGAATCAGCCAGCACTCGCCCTGCCGCATCTTCCATTCGCCCTCGGCCGTAGTCAGCACACCCGTCCCCCGCGTCGCCACCAGCAAATGAAACCGCTCCACGTCGGAGTGCCACTCCACGGGCGCATTCAAATCCATTCGCTCCGTGGCAAAGTATGCGCACGACGCCAACAACTCGCCCCCGCCAAACGCCACCGGCTCCGCCGGCCCCGGATGCGGCCCCAAATCGGCCACCGCCAGCGAACTCTCCACATGCAACTGCCGCGGCCGCCCGTAATCCCACAACCGGTAGGTCACGTC
>CANIFK010000752.1 GCA_947466555.1 Acidobacteriota bacterium
CAGCCACTTCAAACTCCAACCGTTCTCCATGAACGAAACCGCCAGCCAATCCAGCAGTTCCGGGTGCGACGGCCGATCTCCCATCAACCCGAAATCACTCGGCGTGTTCACAATCCCATTGCCGAAATGATAGAACCACACCCGGTTCACAATCACCCGCGCCGTCAGCGGATTCTTCGCATCCGCAATCCAATCGGCCAGCGCCGTCCGCCGCAAATCATCCGGAGCCTTTGCGTCCAATCCAAACGAAGCCGGACGGTGCCCCAGCGCCGATAGCGCCCCCGGAAACACTTCTTCCTTCGCCTTCGCCACACTCCCGCGCTCCAACAAATACGCGGGCTCCACCGGGTGCGGCTTGGCCGCATACACCATCGCCGGTGCGGGCACCGCGTCCAACTTCTTCTTCCAGGAATCCCGCTCCACCAGCAACTCCGCCCGCCGCGCCCGCGCCGCCTCCGTCAACGCCGCCACCACCTCCGCCTCACTCACCGACGGCAGTTCCAACTCATTCACGCTGATGTGATCCAACGACCCAGCCACCGCGCGCCAATTCACACCATCGTCGGAAACCTCTAGTGAATACACCCGAATCTGCCCGTCGCTCTTCCCCCTCACCCGGTCCGTCGACCACGCAATCTCGCTGACAGTTCCCTTCCCCGGAATCGGCAGAATCACCGGCGCCGCGGCCGTGGCCTGCGACGCGCCCACAAAATCCCGCACCGTCAATCCAGCCGGCTGCAGCTCCAACAAATCAATCTTCGGCGCCTTCCCGCCATGCCCCGAAATCACCAGCCGGTAGGCCGAAGAAGTCACCGGCGCAAACACATTCCGGTTAAAGAACGGAGCCAACGGCACCCGATACTTCTCCCCCCGCCGCCTCTCATCCAGCGCCTGGTACCGCTCGCGCATCATCCGCGTCCGCACCGGAGCCTCAATCGAATCCAGCTCCTTCTGCACCCGCGCCAACTCCGCCTGAAAAGGTTTCGCCGCCGCCTCATACGCCTGCTTCGCCGAGTCGGTCACAACCTCGCGCGTCCCGAACCCAACGCCCCCAAACACCGCGGTCAGCGAATAATAATCCTTCGTCGGAATCGGATCGAACTTATGGTCGTGGCACCGCGCGCAATTCACCGTCATCGCCTGGAACGAATGGAAAGTCGTAGTGACCATATCGTCCAACTCATCCATCCGCGCCGTCTTCTTCATCAACGCGTCTTTGTTCAACTCCGCGCTCACCGAATCCCACGGCCCCGCCACCAGAAACCCCGTCGCCGCCACCGACTGCGGATCCTTCGGCCTTAACAAATCCCCCGTAATCTGCTCCCGCACAAACTGCGTATACGGCATGTCCCGGTTAAACGCGTCAATCACCCAATCGCGATACCGCCACGCATGAAACCGTTCAAAATTATGTTCCCCGCCATCGGTCTCGCCGAACCGCACCACGTCCAGCCAGTACCGCGCCCAGCGTTCTCCATACTCGGGCGACGCCAACAGCCGGTCCACATTCTCCGCGTATGTTCTCTTATAATCCGCATCCGTCGGCGGCAACCCGGTCAAGCTGAAAAACAACCGCCGCGTCAGGTCCCGCTCCGAAGCCCGCGCCGAAAAGCCTAATCCCTTCGAAGCCAACTTCGCCTGCAAATACGCGTCAATCGAACCCAGCGGCCCCTTCACCGGCGGCACAAACGCCCACCACGCCTTCCTCTTCGCCACCGCCAGCGAACCCGTATAAACAGCCCCGCCGCGAATCCAATCCCCCAGCACCGCCACTTCCTCAGCCGTCAACCGCGGCCCGCCCATCGGCATCTTCCCCGACGACACATGCTGGAACAACTTGCTCGCCTCAGGACTCCCCTTCACAACTACCCCAGCCTTCGCGAACGCGTCAGCGGAAGTCATATCAAACCCGCCCGCCGTCCGCTCCCCGCCGTGGCACTTCACGCACTTCGCCGCCAACAGCGGGCGCACGTCGCGCTCAAACTCCGCGCCACACAACGCGGCGACACCCACTCCAAGAACCACCGAAAGTTTCAGGACTGGCACACAAATAGAATAATCTTTTAATCTAGCCGCGTGCCAAGCCCAACGCCCGGATCCGCTTGTGCAGCGATGTCCGCTCCATCCCCAGCGCCCGCGCCGCCGCCGACACATTCCACGCCGCCTCATCCAGCGCCCGCGTAATATGATCCCGCTCCGCCCCCCGCCGCGCCTCCTCCACCGAATTCGGCGCATCCGGATCCCGCCCCAATCGCAGCTCAATCGGCGCCGACTCTTTGTCCAACACATCCCCCGTGCTCAAAATCGCCATCCGCTCCACCACGTTCCGCAACTCCCGCGCATTCCCCGGCCACCCATACTTCTCAAACAAATCAAACACGGAATCATCAAACGACTTCATCCGCACGTTATTCCGCCCGCAAAACTCCTCCAGAAAATGCGCCGCCAATACCCGCACATCCTGCGGCCGCTCCCGCAGAGCCGGCACCCGCAGCGGCACCACCGCCAGCCGGTAATACAGGTCCTCACGGAACCGCCCCGCCGCCACCTCCGCCGCCAAATCTTTGTTCGTTGCCGACAGTACCCGCACGCTAATCCGCACCGGCTGCTCCCCGCCCAATCGGTGAAACTCCCCCTCCTGCAAAACGCGCAACAGCTTCGCCTGCGCCGCCTGTGGCAAGTCCCCCACTTCATCCAAAAACAGCGTCCCGCCATCGGCCAATTCAAACTTCCCGCGCCGCAATCCCGCCGCCCCCGTAAACGCCCCCTTCTCGTGCCCGAACAGCTCCGATTCCATCAATTCATTCGGAATCGCCGCACAATTCACCTTAATGAACGGCCCGGAAGAAAACGGCGAAGCCCCATGAATATGCGCCGCCAGCAACTCCTTCCCCGTCCCCGATTCCCCCATCAACAGCACCCGCACATCGCTCTTCGCCGCCAGCGTCGCCTGCTCAACGGTCCGCGCAAACGCCGGCGACGAACCCATCATCCTCGCCGTCCCCACCTGCTCCTTCAGCCGCTTATTCTCCTCCCGCAGCACCAACTGGTCCAGCCCATTCCGCACCGCCAGCAATACCCGCTCCCGGTGCAACGGCTTCTCCAAAAAATCGTACGCCCCGGCATGCACCGCCTCCACCGCATCGGCAATCGTCCCATGCCCGGAAATCATGATCACCGGCGCAACGACACCCGCCGCCCGCAACTCCCGCAACAGGTCCAACCCCGAAGCATCCGGCAACCGCACATCAAAAAGAAACAGTGCCACCGCCTCCCGCCCAGCCGCCCGCCGGTAATCGGAAGCGCTCGTAAACGTAGTCACCGCAAACCCCTCGCGCTCCAAAATCAAGCGCAGCGACAACCCAATGTTCGACTCATCATCAACGATCCAGATTCTTCGCATGTCCCGTCTCCAAGCCAGCCGCCGGCAGCGTCACCACAAAC
>CANIFK010000753.1 GCA_947466555.1 Acidobacteriota bacterium
ACCAACTTCGTGTTCTGGATCGGTATCGGCCACGCCGGTACGCTGATTTCGGCTATCTTGTTCCTGTTCCGTCAGAAGTGGCGCACTTCGATTAACCGCTTCGCCGAAGCAATGACGCTGTTCGCTGTGGCCTGCGCCGGTATTTATCCGGCCGTCCACATCGGTCGTCCCTGGCGCGCCTACTGGCTCTTCCCGATTCCCAATGAGTTCCTGAGCATGTGGCAGAACTTCCGCAGCCCGCTGCTGTGGGACGTGTTCGCGGTCTCGACCTACGCTACTGTTTCTGCTCTCTTCTGGTATGTCGGCTTGATCCCCGATTTGGCCACCTTCCGCGATCGGGCCACCACCAAGGGCAAGCAACTCGCCTACGGTGTTGCCAGCCTCGGTTGGCGCGGTTCGGCCACTCACTGGAAGAACTACGAAAAGGCGTACATGATCCTGGCGGGTCTTTCGACGCCGCTGGTGCTCTCCGTGCACACGATCGTATCGTTCGACTTCGCGGTTTCGATTCTCCCCGGTTGGCACACCACGATCTTCCCCCCGTACTTCGTCGCGGGCGCCATCTTCTCCGGATTCGCGATGGTGGTGACCTTGATGGTTATCGTCCGCTGGATCTACAAGGTGGAACACCTCGTCACGATGACCCACTTGGAGAACATGAACAAGGTCATTCTGGCGACCGGCACGATCGTCGGCTACGCCTACGCCACCGAGTTCTTTACGGCTTGGTACAGCGGCAACCCGTATGAAAGCTACGTCTTCTTCGTTAGCCGCGCAACCGGACCGTACGCTTGGGCGTACTGGTCGATGATCTCCTGCAACGTCATCTCGCCGCAGTTCTTCTGGTTCAAGAAGCTCCGCACGAGCCTGCCGTTCATGTTTGTGATCTCGATCATCGTCAACATCGGTATGTGGTTCGAGCGGTTCGTGATTATCGCGACCAGCTTGCACCGCGACTACCTACCGGCTTCGTGGGGCTACTTCCGGCCCACGTTTGTCGACATCCTTACCTTCTTCGGTACGTTCGGTTTGTTCCTGACGCTGTTCGTCTTCTTCACCCGCTTCCTGCCGATCATCGCGATCAGCGAAGTGAAGGGCATGATGGCGCAGACGCATCACGAAGAGCACTTCCTGGATGAGGCGGTTGCCGCCTCTGAAGGCAAACAACCTGTGGGAGCGGCGCACTAATGGCTGAGAAACCTTCCATTCACGGATTAGTGGCGGACTTTGATTCGCCGGATAAGCTAATGGACGCCATCAAGGCGGCCCGCAAGGCCGGCTACTCGAAGATGGAGGCCTACACGCCTTTTCCCATCCACGGCATTGACGACGCGATGGGCGCCAAGCCATCCATTCTTGGCTACCTGGTCCTTTGCGGTTCGGCTACCGGCCTGACGATCGCGGTCTTGTTGCAGTGGTGGACGGGCGCGGTGGATTACCCGCTGGTCATCGCCGGCAAGCCGTACTTCGCGCTCGAACCCTCTATTCCGATCATGTTCGAATTGACTGTGCTGCTTTCGGCCTTCGTGGCTGTGTTCGGCATGTTCGGCTTGAACGGATTGCCGAAGTTGTACCATCCCATCTTTAATTACTCGGGGCACAAGGCCATCACCGACGACCGGTTTGTACTGGTCATCGAAGCCAGTGACCGGGAGTTTGATGCGACCGGCACGCGGGATTTCCTCGCGGCGCAGGGCGCTGAAAAACTGGAATTGATCGAGGCGTAACGAATGCGACTGGTACCCACATTACTCATCGTTGCCGCTGCCGCCGGCCTGGCCGGATGCGGCCCGGGCGCCGGCAAGGATACGCCGCCGCTCTGGGTCATTCCGGACATGAAGGCGCAGGAGAAATACAAGCCGCAGCAGGAGAGCCCGCTGTTTGCCGATCACTCGGCGAGCCGCAAGCCGGTTACCGGTACGGTCTCCCGCGAGAACTTCCACGAAGACGAGGGCTATCATCTCGGCATCGTGAGCGGTCAGTACGTCGGGAAGAACCCGGTTGAACTCAACGAAAAAGTCCTTGCGCACGGCCAGAAGAAGTTCAATACATATTGCGCCCCGTGCCACGACCGGACGGCTTCCGGTGGCGGTATCGTCGGCAAGCGCGCCGGAGCGGTTTTCCAGCCGGCCAACCTGCACAAGCAGGAGACGCGTGACAAGAATGATGGCGAGTTGTACTCGATTGCCAGCGATGGCCGGCGTACGATGCAGGGCTATCGCAATCAAATTTCCGATTATGACCGTTGGACTGTGATCGCCTACCTCCGGGTGTTGCAGCGTGCCGGCGGCGGCAAGATGGAAGACGTGCCGGAGAACCTGCGGGCGGAGGTGCGATAAACAACATGAGCCATTCCCATCACAACAACGCGCAACAGGATAGCTACGTTATTCCTGATGCCCTTTGGGATCGCGGCCGGAACATTCTCGGCGCGCTTTTCCTGCTCGGATGGGGGGCGGCCCTGGCGGGTTATGCCTCCAATCATGATCAATTCTTCCAGTCCTATCTGGTAGCGTTCTATTTCGGTTTCTCCATCGCCATCGGCGCCGCGCTGTTCACCATGATTCAGCACCTGACCGGTTCGGCATGGAGTGTGCCGGTTCGGCGAATCATGGAAACCATCATGATGTCGTTCCCGGTGCTGGCTCTGCTCTTCATCCCCTTGGCGCTCGGTGTGCATTCGCTCTATGAATGGTCCCACCCAGAATTCGTCGCCAAAGAGTTGATGAAGATGAAGGTGCCGGTCTACAAGCTCTACCTGAATACCGAGTTCTTCTACATCCGTGGCGCGGTCTTCTTCACGATCTGGACCCTCTGGGCCTGGCGGCTCTATTCGAACTCGAAGTCGCAGGATACGACCAACGCGCTGGCGCCTACCTTCAGCAATGAACGGTGGAGCGCTCCGGGCATGCTGGTTTTCTTCCTCACTGCGTCGCTCGCGAGTGTGGATTGGGTGATGTCGCTGAACCCGCACTGGTATTCGACGATGTTTGGCGTGTACTGCCTGGCTGGTGGCGCGTGGGGCTTCTTCGCCCTGCTCACCTTCATCTTCCTGCGCTTCCGGGCGAACGGGATCATGGCCAACTCGGTGACCACCGAACACTATCACGATCTGGGTAAGTGGATGTTCGCGTTGACGATCTTCTGGGCCTACATCGCCTTCTCCCAGTACATGTTGATCTGGTACGCCAACTTGCCGGAAGAAACCATCTTCTTTAAGATGCGCCGGACCGGAACCTGGGAAGCTGTCAGTGGTGTCCTGTTGTTCGGGCACTTCATCCTGACCTTCCTCGTGCTTCTGGCGCGCAACAGCAAGCGCAACTTGAATGTTCTGCGTTTCGCCACCGTCTGGATCCTCTGCATGCACTATGTGGACATCTACTGGTTGGTGATGCCGAACTTCCACAAGGCTGGCATTCAGCCCAGTTGGGTGGATCTGGCGGC
>CANIFK010000754.1 GCA_947466555.1 Acidobacteriota bacterium
CCCTACGCCGCCGACGATCACCAAATGGCCAAGGCCCGCGCCATGGAACGCTCCGGCGCCGCCCGCGTCGTCCCCGACAAAGAGTTCGACGGCCCCCGTATGCTCCGCGAAATCCAGGCCTGCCTGGAAAACAACAACCTCCAAATCATGTCCCGCGCCGCTCGAGCGTTAGCGAAATCCGGCGCCGCCTCCCGTGCCGCTTCGCTCCTCGAAGAGTACGCGGAGGCAAAATAGCACATAAAACAATAAGATAGAAGAATGTTCTACAAGCCCCAACGTCTGCACTTCACTGGAATCGGCGGCATCGGCATGTCCGGCATCGCGGAGATCCTGTTGAACCTGGGCTACACCATCTCCGGCTCCGACGTAAAACTCACCCCCGTCACCGAACGGCTCGTCTCCCTCGGCGCCACCGTCCACGAAGGCCACTCCGCCTCCCACATCGCCGGCGCCAAAGCGCTCGTCGTCACCAGCGCCGTCAACGAGTCCAATCCCGAACTCATCGAAGCCCGCCGCCTCGGCATCCCCGTCATCCCCCGCGGTGAACTGCTCGCCGAACTCATGCGCCTCAAGTTTGGCATCGCCATCGCCGGCAGCCACGGCAAAACGTCCACCACATCGATGACCGCCACCATGCTCGCCCACGCGGGCCTCGACCCCACGGTCGTCGTCGGCGGCCGCGTCTCCACCCTCGGCGGCTCCAACGCCCGCATGGGCAAAAGTGATTTCCTCGTCGTCGAATCCGACGAATCCGACGGCAGCTTCCTCAAACTCGCCCCCATCATCGCCGTCGTCACGAACATCGATCGGGAACATCTCGATCACTACCACTCCATCGAGGAAATCCGCCGCTGCTTCACCGAATTCGTCAACAAAGTCCCCTTCTACGGCTGCGCCATCCTCTGCCTCGATGATGAAAACGTCCAGCAGGTGCTCCCCGGCGTCAAGCGCCGCACCGTCACCTACGGCGTCAGCTCCCAGGCCGACCTGCACCTCACCCACATCGATCTCGGCCACATGTCCAGCCGCTTCCGCCTCGCCTTCCGCGGCGAAGATCTAGGCGAATTCACCCTCAAAGTCCCCGGCATGCACAACGTGCTCAATGCCACCGCCGCCGTCGCCGTCGCCCGCGAACTCGAAGTCCCCACCGAAAAGATTCGCGAAGGAATCGCCGAATACCGCGGGGTCGATCGCCGCTTCCAGCTCCGTGGCGAAGCCGCCGGCGTCACCATCATTGACGACTACGGCCACCATCCCACCGAAGTCCGCGCCACCCTCGCCGCCGCCCGCCTCTGCCAGTTCAAGCGCGTCCACGTCATCTTCCAGCCGCACCGCTACACTCGCACGCAGCACTTAATGGACGATTTCGCCCGCAGCTTCCACCAGGCCGACACCGTCCACCTACTCGATATCTACGCGGCCTCCGAAGCCCCCATCGAAGGCGTCTCCAGCGCCGCCCTCGCCGATCGCCTCCGCGCCTTCGGCCACCGCGAAGCCCACCTCGCCGGCACCCTCGATAACGCGGTAGAAATGGTCCTCGCCCAAGTACAACCCGGTGACGCCGTCGTCACCCTCGGCGCCGGCAACGTCTGGCAAGCCGGGGACAAACTGTTAGCAAGATTGCGCCAATAAGGAGTAACGATCATGGCAAAGAAGCAGCAACAACAACAGGAAGCAAACGAACAGCGGTTCCTCAACATCCGCCGTGGCCTCATCATCGCCACCGTCGCCTCCATTGCCGTGGTCGGCCTCCTCTGGGGCGCGCTCCAACTGGAGCACTTCCTCATCCGCGATCCCCAGTTCACCCTCGCCCTCCCGCCCGACCCCGGCGAGGACAGCCCCGCCGTCGAAATCACCGGCCTCAAACACAGCGAACGCGCCATCGTCTCCGGAACCTTCGAACGCGATTACGGCCGCAGCATCTACCTCATGCCCCTCCGCCAGCGCCGCGATGAACTCCTGCGCCTGCAATGGGTCAAGGACGCCCGCGTCACCCGCATCTGGCCCAACCGCCTCCAAATCCGCGTCACCGAACGCGAACCCGTCGCCTTCGTCCAGCTCCCCGGCGAAGAGACGCTCCCCTTAATCGATACCGACGGCCACATCCTCCGCCCCGAAACCCAGGAAAATCTCAATCTCCCCGTCCTCACCGGCATCACCCGCCAGCAAAGCGACGAGGACCGCCGCGTCCGCGTCCGCCGTCTCCAGAAACTCGTCAGCGACGCCGGCGAACTCTCTGCGAAAATTTCTGAAGTGGACGCCTCAGATCCGGATAACCTAAAGGTAATGCAGGACGCAGGCGGCAAGGCCGTTACCCTGATCATCGGTAATCGCTACTTCAAGCGCCGGCTTGAGAAATTCAAACAGAACGCGGACGATCTCTTGCGCCGGGATCCCGCCAAAACGACATTCGATCTGCGCATTGATGGCTCCATCTTCGCCCGCCCCGACAAGACTCTCACCGCCGAAGGAGTCCGCCCCAGTGACTGAGGTGCCCCATGGCTTCTAACCGCGTACGCCTCGCCGCCGGACTCGATGTCGGCAGCGCCTACACGCGGTGTGTCATCTGTGTCGTCGAAGACGGTCGCATCCGCTTCGTCGGCTCCGGGGAAGTCCCCTCGCGCGGCTGGTCCAACAGCAAAATCGCCAACCGCGAACAGATGTCGGAATCCGTCCGCCTCGCCGCCCGCGAAGCCGAACGCCAGGCCGGCATCTCTGTCGACGCCGTCGTCGTCGGCCTCGGCGGCGAAGCCATCCACGGCGACAACCAGGTCGGCAAATACGACTTCGGCCGCCCCCGCGATATCGACCAGTCCGACATGGCCTACGCCGTCGAAAAGGCCTGCCGCCAACAGCTCAATGCGGACCGTGTTCTCCTCCAGGTCTTCCCGCAGGACTTCATCGTCGATGGCAATGCCAACGTCGCCAACCCTCGCGGCAACCGCGGCTCCCGTCTCGAAGCCAACGTCCACATCGTTACCACCTCCGCCTTCGAACACCAATCGCTCGTTAGCGCCGTCCACGAAGCCCACCTCGCCGTCGAAGAGACGGTCTACGAAGGCATGGCCGCCGCCTACGCCTGCGTCACGCAGGAAGAGCGCCAGCAAGGCGTCGCCGTCGCCGACATCGGTGCCCAGTCCACCGAAATCGTTCTCTACTCCGGCGAAGCCATGGTCCAGGCCGTCAGCATCCCCGTCGGCGCCGAACACTTCACCAAGGACATCGCCTACGACTTCAAGATTTCTTTTGAAGATGCCGAAAAGCTGAAGTACGAATACGGCTGCGCCATCCTCGGCCTCACCGCCGACAATACGTTCATTGAGGTCCCCAGCGCCGAAGGCCGCCCCTCCCGCGAAGCCCCGCGCAAGCGCCTGAACTTCATCCTCGAATCGCGCGCGGACTTCCTCTTCCGCTACATCAAGAAGTATGTGGATGAGTGCGGTA
>CANIFK010000755.1 GCA_947466555.1 Acidobacteriota bacterium
CTGACCTTCTTCCGCGCCATTATGGGCGTGGTGCAGAAGGCCGTGGTCAACGAAGTGAAATCAGCTATGGGCGGCGAAGACGCCCCGCCCGCGGCCGGGCCTAATCGGAGCAGCGGCCCCAGCGCCGGCCCGGCGGCCACCACGCTCCGCAAATGCGTCTCCTGCGGAACCTACAAGCCGGAGGGCTCCATGATCCGCTACGGCTCCGGCGAAAAGAGCATCTTCTTCTGCTCGGCCGACTGCGAGAAAAAGGCGAACGCCTAGGCTACTTCGCGCGGGCCAGTTGCGCCACCCGCGCATTCAGTGTCTGCAACTGCCGCAGGTCATCCTCGGCCTGTTGAATGGTGGTTTGGATCCGCGACAGGTCTCCCGCTTGCAGACCTGTGGCTGGCGTATCGCGCGTCTGCGCGGCCAGCGTGAAGTTCCGGTACAGGTCGTTGACTTCCCGGAATCGGCGCAAAATCGTCGTCAGGAATGCATCCCGGCGCCGGTTCAGATCTTCCAACTCCTTCGTCGATACCGCCACCTTTGCCGCCGCCGATTCGGCGCGGGTCGCCCCCTCCTGCAGCAGCTTCTCGGAGGTCTCCGACTTCAACAGCCGTTCCGCCTTCGCCCGCAACTCCGCCTGCACCGCCTCGCTCACACGCCGTGCCGACTGCACGTCTTCCCGCAGTTCGTCGAGTTGCACCTTCAATCGCCGGGCTTCCGCCGTTTCGGTCGCCACCCGCGATTCCGCGCGTGCCGCCTCGTCTTTCGCCGCGCTCAACTCCGCCGAAATTGCCTTCAGATGCTCCCGCAATTCGTCAATTGTCTTCAAATAAGGTGCCGGATCGGTACCGGTCGGTATCTTCACCACGCGCGGCTCCGTCGCCGATGGCACCGGCTCAGCCGTCGTGCCGACAGCAGGAACCGCGGCCGGCACGGCGGCGCCGTTCTGCCCGCGCGCCTGCTCCAACACCACCACGCGCTGCAACGCCTCCCGCCGGCCCATCTCGGCACGCCAGCCGAGGCCGCCGGCCACCACGGCCGGAATCAGCAACAAGTAAGGGAGCATCGGTCGCATAAATTGCCTCACTTTCGCAAAGAGAATCGGGCACGGTTCGGAATGTCGCGGTCCCCGTTCAGCAAATCCACGCTCGCCGTCCGCGACTTCACACTCCGCAACTCCACGGCCACGCTCCAGTGCGTCGCCGCCGCCGATACGATCTTCTCCACCGCCTCCGGGATCTCCCCCCGGCTGCGGCAAAATACTCCCGCTCCACCGCTCTCCTCGGCCAACTGCAGCAGGCCGCGCTGGTAGGCTTCGTTGATCGGATCGGAAAAATAATTCAGGTGGACGAAGTACAACGGCGTCTCCGACGCCGCCAGTCCGTCGGAAAGCTTCTGCATCTTCTCCCGGATCAACTGGTCCGGAAAGCGCCGGCTCAGGTCCTGGGAATCGCTCGAGTTGATCACCGGATTCGTGAAGTCTTCCCGGTAGTTGTAGATATTGCTGTCGGTGACGTAGAGCACCGCCACCCGCACGTTGCTGCGGTTCAGCAACGAGTCGCCCACCGCCGACGCCGATTCCACCGTCGTCAGGAGCCCCGCCTTCCCCGTCGCCGCATACTCTCGAATCGCGGCCGCCGTTTTCTCCCGGTCCGGCGTCGGGTCCTGCACCACCTGCAGCACATCTTGCGACTTCAACACCGCCACCCAGTTGTTCTTCGGCAACGCCGTCAGCTTCTCAATCAACGCCGGCCGCGCCGAATCGATCAGCGTCAAATCGCCGGTCAGGTCCAACACCACCAGCAACACCAGATCGTCCTTCGGCCCCCGCACGCGCAACACCTTGGCGGGGCTGCCATCGAGCGTCGCCTTAAAAGCCGCCCGGTCCAGCGGCGGATCCTGCTCCGGCGCCGCCACGCGCAACTGGGTCCGCGGCGCCCGACGAGCATCGGCGGCAAACAGCAATCCCGGTATCAGCAACGCCAGCAACAGGGCTCGCATCAAAAACTCAACCTCATCCCCACTTGTATCACGCGGCCGCCTCGCGAACCGATAATCTTTCCGGCGTTCACGTTCGGCGCCGAGGCCGGGCCGATTAGATTATCCGGGTCAGCCCAGTTGCCGGTGTTCGTGAAATTGAACCCGGTCGCCGTCAACTCCACCACCCGCTCCGTCGTCACCGCGAACCGCTTGGTCACCGAAAGGTCGTGGTTCTGCCCGCCCGGGTTCAACAGGTGCGGATGGGTCCGCGGCCCATTGCCAATCGTGAAATCGGCCGGCTGATCGAATGCCGCCGGGTTGAACCACTGCGCCGGCCCCTTGTCGGAAACGACTGGATTCACCCCGGGCACAATTTCCACCCGCAGAGCATCCACCAATCCGCCCGTGTTGTTAAACATCGGCCGCAGCGCCAACGGTTCGCCGCTCGACAACGAAGTAATCCCGCTCACCGACCAGCCGTCCACAAAATGCCGCCGCCAGTCGCTGTAGGTCAGCAGCGCTTTCTTCGATCCGATCGGCAACTCATAGGCGAAGTTGAACGAGATCCGGTGCGGCTGATTGCTCGACGTCAGCGACCATTCGTTCTGCCGGTGATAAAAATCCTGGATCCCGTACGGGCCCGAGTAGTCGTCCATCTGCTTGGACCACTCGTAGGTGGCGTTCAGCGTCAACCCGCTCGATGATCGTTTCTCCACCCGCACCACGCCTGCGTTCCGCTTGTAGTTCCCCGCCGGCCAGGAGCTGAACACGTCGAAGCGTTGATACTGCGGATACGGGCGCAACGTGCGGCGGAAGGTCTCGTTGTTCAGCGCATCGCGATACACAAGATTAGAAAGAGGAATCGCGTTGGGATTCGCAGCCGTGTTGGACACAAACAAATGCTGCCCTCGCGCATGCCCCAGGCTGATACTCAGGATCATCTGCCCGGGCAGCTCCCGCTCCATCGAAAGCCCGGCCGATTGATACATCGGCAGCGTGGCGGTGGGATCCACCAAGTCGGCGCTGGTGAAGTTGCCGGCGTCCGGCCGCAGATCGGGCAGCGGCCGCGGCAGCGCCGGAAAGCCGTCGCCCAGCTTCATCGCCGGCTGCAATTGAATGTTGGGGGAAACAACTGTGGGAATACCCACGAAGCCCTGGGTAGCCCATTGCGTCGTGTAGATCGGCACGCTGCTGTAGCTCACCCCGTAGCTCAGCCGCACCACGCTTTTTGCATTCCCGCCGGGATTCCACGCCAACCCGAAGCTGCTCTCCGGCCGGACCCGCGTGCGCTGCAGGCTGCGTCCACGCCCGTTGCGATTGGCGAACACCAGCGCGCCCGGCCGCCCGTTGTAAGGGTTGATTTCGCTCAAATCCACCGAAGCGAACCGGTCGTACTTCTCCACCCGCGGCGGCGACACCTCCATCGCGAAACTCGCGCTGAACGTCAGGTTCTTCGAATACTCGTAGCTGTC
>CANIFK010000756.1 GCA_947466555.1 Acidobacteriota bacterium
GCTCCATATCGCCCAGCTTCGCCTGCAAAGTCGGGCTCTCCGCAAACCCCGGCCTGGAATACGCCATCTCCCACGAAGGCAGCGCATTCACCTCAAACACCGCCGGCACGCCATTCGCGCCCCGCATGGCGGGAATCCCACCCCACGGATCCCGAAACACAATCAGCTCCAACGTCCCCGCCAACCGCCGCGCATGAAACTCCACAAACTGCGCAAACGCCGTCGCCCGCGCCAAAACGTCCCGCGACACCGCCGCCATCCGGTAGATCGTAATCGCCCCCTCTTCCTGATAAGGCGGCAACTCCGAATCCCCCAAGCACAAAACCGTAACCGGCCCAAACTCCCGCGCCAGCGCCGCAATCATGGACGCAATATGGCTCGACGACCCCTTCGGCCGCGGAAACACATCAAAAGCCACATAAAGCGCCCGCATGGAATCCATTATGGACGCACAATCGTCCCATCCAGCCGCCGGTCCGTCCCCCGGTTCTGCCCCGGCGTCTTGTACGGGAACCGCGCCGCCGCTTTCTCATCCACATCCACGCCCAACCCCGGCTTGTCATTGGCGTACATATACCCGCCCCGAATCTCCGGCGCACCCGGAAACACCTCCCGCGTCGCATCCGAAAACCGGTTCTCCTCCTGAATCCCGAAGTTATAGGAAGCCAGGTCCAGATGCATGTTCACCGCATGCCCAATCGGCGACACATTCCCCGGCCCATGCCACGCCGTCCGCACGCCAAACATCTCGCAGCAGCACTGGATCTTCCGCGCCAGGCTCAACCCCCCAATCGCCGAAATGTGAATCCGTATGAAGTCAATCAGCCGGTTCTGCACCAACGGCAACCACTCGTTCCGGTTCACAAACAGCTCGCCCATCGCCAACGGCGTCACCGTCTGCTGCCGCAACACGCTGAACCAGTGCGCGTCCTCCGGCGCAAACGGGTCTTCCATAAAGAACGGCCGGTAAGGCTCAACGGCCTTACACAGTTGCAACGCCTGCGGTGGCGGCAGCCGTTCATGCACGTCGTGAATCAGGTCCACGTCAAATCCGATCTTCGCCCGCAAATAATCAAACATCTTCAACGTGTTGTTCAGGTAAGGCGTCGGCTCAAACACCGGCGAATTCCCCGTCCCCTGCGGCCGCGCCTTCTGCACCGTCTCCGACGTCAACGAATTCGCCCCATAGGTCGCAAACCCCGGCACGCCCAACTGCACCCGCACATGCCGGTACCCGTCCCCCATCGCCTTCCGAACCAAACTCTCCAGCTCCTCCAAAGTAGTCGCCGAAGCATGCGTATACAGCGGCACCGCCGTCCTAACCTTCCCGCCCAGCAGCTTATAAACCGGCATCCCCGCCCGCTTGCCCAGAATGTCCCACAACGCCCCATCCACGCCCGAAAGCGCGTTGTTCAACGTCACCCCGCTCCGGAAGTAGGACGCCACATACTGCGTCTGCCAAATATCCTCAATCGCCTCCGGGTCTTTCCCCACCAGCGCCGGCTTCAAATACTGTTCAATCGCCGCCGCCACCGCCAGCGGCCTCTCCCGGTGCGTCGCGCACCCCACGCCATACAGCCCCGGTTCATTCGTGAACACCTTTACCGCCACCAGGTTGTCCGCCCCCGGCTGCGTCAGGATCACCTTGATATCGGTAATCTTCAACGGCCCCGTCCCGCGCCCCGCCTGCGCCAACGCCGTCGCGCCGCCCAGCGCGCCCATCAAACTCCGCCGCGATGTCTTCATGGCGAATCAGTCTATCTCAGATAAGATCTCAGATATGACCCGCCGCTCCCTCCTCGCCGCCACCCTCCTCCCTGTCGCCGCCCAAAATCGCAAACTCCGCATGGGCATCGTCGGCGGCCGCTTCGGCGCATCATTCTTCTTCCACGAACACCCCAACTCCACCGTCGAAGCCGTCGCCGACCTCCGTCCCGACCGCCGCGCCGCCCTCCAAAAAACCTACAACTGCCCCAAAGCCTACAACTCCCTCGACGACCTCCTCAAAGACAAACAAGTCGAAGCCGTCGGCCTCTTCACACCCGCCCCGGACCACGTCCGCCACGCCGTCCAATGCTTGAAAGCCGGCAAACACGTCCTCTCCGCCGTCCCCGCCGCCATGTCGCTCGACGAATGCGCTCAGCTCATCGCCACCGTCAAATCCACCGGCCTGACGTACATGATGGCCGAAACCAGCTACTACCAACAGCTCACGATCTCAGCCCGCAAGTTCTACAACGAAGGCGCCTTCGGCCACCTCTATTCGTGCGAAAGCGAATACCACCACGCCGGCCTCGAAACCCTCTATTTCGAAGACGGCCAG
Organism: Acidobacteriota bacterium; assembly: GCA_947466555.1. Taxonomy (GTDB): domain Bacteria; phylum Acidobacteriota; class Terriglobia; order Bryobacterales; family Bryobacteraceae. Next base: position 2,324 of record CANIFK010000756.1, read on the forward strand.
CGCACCTGGCGCCACGGCCTCCCGCCCATGCACTACCCCACCCACTGCACGGCCCACCTGCTATCGGTCACCGGCGAACGCATCACAACCGCCACCTGCATCGGCTGGGGCGACAACGATCCCATCTTGAAGAACAACGTCTACAACAACCCCTTCTGGAACGAAACAGCTCTCTTCAAAACCGATCGCGGCACCAGTTTCCGCGTCGAAGTCTGGTGGAAAGGCGCCCACAAAGGCACGGAGCGCGCCCAGTACCACGGCGACAAAATGAGCTTCTTCCACGCCCACCCCAACGGCCTCGGCCCCGCCACCGTGAAGTGGAGCACCCTCCAGGAAAAGGACGCCGGAGGCTTCGCCCGCCAAGCCGCCATCCTCGAAAAATACGAAGAAAAGAAGTGGTGGGCCACGGACATGCTGCCCACCCCGCTCCGCCACAACAGCGGCCACGAAGGCTCCCATACATTCCTAACCCACGAATTCGTCGACGCCGTTCTCAACCACCGCAAACCCGTCGTCGACGTCTACGCCGCCGTCGCCTTCACCGCCCCCGGCATCATCGCCCACCAATCCGCCCTCAAAGGCGGCGAACAGCTGAAAGTCCCCAACTTCGGCTAACCCAGACGCTTCCTAGGTGACTGTCACCAAGGACTTGTCTGATACTTGACTTCAGCCCCATCGAAAATGAATCCCGGTCAGCGAGTAAAGTCGGTCCAGTTCACCGCCAATAGTCTTTCCGTCGATCTCGTCGACGGTAGCACCGTCACCGTCCCCCTGGCCCGGTTCCCGCGCCTCCTCAACGCCAACCCGTCCCAACTCGCCAACTGGCAAATAAGCGGTGGCGGCTACGGCATCCATTGGCCCGAAATCGACGAAGACCTCAGCACCCAACCCCAGCAATGAGACGCCTCCTAGCCGATTGGTTCAACAACAAAGGCAACCAAGCCGCTGGCTCAGACAATCGCAACCGCGCCACTGAATTCTACAAACAGAGCGCCAAAGCCGACCCTACCTGGAGCACCCCGCATTTCAACCTCGGCCTCCAAGCCAAGTTCGCCGCCAACTGGCAGCAATCCCTCGAACACAACCAGCGCGCCGTCCA
>CANIFK010000757.1 GCA_947466555.1 Acidobacteriota bacterium
ACTCGCCCCTGCCCAAAAACTCCTCCTCCGCCACCCCACCATCAACGCCACAAACATCGTCTTCTCCTTCGCCAACGACCTCTGGTCCGTCCCCAAAGACGGCGGCAACGCCACCCGCCTCACAGCCGGCGCGGGAACAGAATCCACCCCCATCTTTTCCCCCGATGGCACCCAAATCGCCTTCACCGGCGAATACGACGGCAACGTCGACGTCTTCACCATCCCCGCCACCGGCGGCACCCCCAAACGCCTCACCTACCACCCCGCCCCCGACACCGCCGTCGGCTGGTCCCCCGACGGCAAATCCATCCTCTTCGCTTCCCCCCGCACCAGCTACTCCGGCTTCACCCGCCTCTTCACCATCCCCGCCGGCGGTGGCCCGGAAACCCAACTCCCCCTCGACCGCGCCGTCCACGGCTCCTTCTCCCCGGACGCCTCCAAACTCGCCTACGTCCCCACCGACCAATGGCAACGCGCCTGGAAACGCTACCGCGGCGGTCAAACCACCCCCATCTGGCTCGCCAATCTGTCGGACTCCGCCATCACCAAAATCCCCCGCAACAACTCCAACGACTCCAACCCCATCTGGCTCGCCGACACCGTCTACTTCCTCTCCGATCGCAACGGCCCCGTCACCCTCTTCGCCTACAACACCAAGTCCGCCCAGGTCACCGAAATCGTCAAAAACTCGGGCCTCGACATCAAAAACGCCTCCGCCGGCCCCGGCTCCATCGTCTACGAACAATTCGGCCAAATCCACATCTACGACCTCAAGACCCGCAAGTCCCGCCCCATCGACATTCGCCTCACCGGCGACCTCCCCGAACTCCGCCCCCGCTTCCGGAAAATCACCCCCAACGAAATCCGCTCCGCCGGCATCTCCCCCACCGGCGCCCGCGCCGTCTTCGCAGCCCACGGCGAAATCCTCACCGTCCCCGCCGCCAAAGGCGACATCCGCAACATCACATCCGCCCCCGCCACCAACGAACGCGAACCCGCCTGGTCCCCCGACGGCAAATCCATCGCCTACTTCTCTGACGCCGCCGGCGAATACGCCCTCGAAATCCGCGACCAGCAGGCCACCGCCGAACCCCGCCGCCTCTCCCTCGGCGCGCCTACATTCCCCCACACCCCAGTCTGGTCCCCCGACAGCAAGAAAATCGCCTACACCGACAAATCCCTCAAGCTCAGTTTCATCGATGTCGAAAAAGCCACGCCCCCCGTCCACGTCGATACCGACACCTACGCCGGTCCCATGAACATGAGCCCCGCGTGGTCTCCCGACAGCCAGTGGCTCGTCTACACTCGAAAACTAAAAAGCCACCTCCACGCCGTCTTCCTCTACTCCGTCCAGCAAAACAAGACCTTCCAAATCACCGACGGCATGAGCGACGCCGCCGACGCCCGCTTCGACAAGGACGGCAAATACCTCTACTTCACCGCCTCCACCAATACCGCTCTGACTTCCGGCTGGCTCGACATGTCGTCCATCGAACGGCCCGTCACTCGCAGCGTCTACGTCGCCGTCCTCGCCAACAACATCGCCTCTCCGCTCGCCCCCGAAAGCGACGAAGAAAAGCAGGAAACTGCCAAGGAACCCGCGAAAAAAGAAACAACGGTCACCGTTAAAATCGACCTCGAAAACATCAGCCAGCGCATCCTCGCCCTCCCCATCCCCGCCCGCAACTACACCGCGCTCGAAGCGGGCAAACCCGGCGTCATCTTCCTCCTGGAATCAGCAACCAATGCCGAAGCCAACACCCTCCACCAGTTCGACCTCAAAACCCGCAAAACCGAAAAACTCCGCGAAGGCATTCGAAGCTTCGCCCTCTCCGCCAACGGCGAAAAAATGCTCTACCGCCAGGGCCAGCAGTTCTTCCTCACCCCCGCCACCAAAGCCCCGCCGGCCGATGGCCCCCTCCGTCTCGATACCCTGCAAGTCTGGACCAACCCGCCCGCCGAATGGCGCCACATGTACCACCAGGCCTGGCGCAACCAGCGCGACTTCTTCTACGACCCCGGTCTCCACGGCGTCAACCGCGCTGACTTCGAAAAGAAGTACGAATCCTACCTCGATGGCCTCGCCAGCCGCGCCGACCTGAACTATCTCTTTGAAGAGGTGTTCGGCGAACTCTCCGTCGGCCACATGTTTATCGGCGGTGGCGACCGCCCCGATGTTAAACGCGTCCCCACCGGCCTTCTCGGCGCCGATTACACCGTCGAAAACGGCCGCTACCGCTTCGCCCGCGTCTACAACGGCGAAAACTGGAACCCCTCTCTCACCGCCCCGCTTACGCAGCCCGGCGTCAACGTCGTCGCCGGCGAATACCTCCTCGCCGTCCAAGGCCGCGACCTCCGCCCGCCCGCCAACATCTACAGTTTTTTTGAGGAGACCGTCGGTAAAGCCATCACCCTCCGCGTCGGTCCGGACCCCTCCGGCGCCAACGCTCGCAACGTCACTGTCGTCCCCGCCCTCAGCGAAAACGGCCTGCGAAATTACGCCTGGATCGAAGACAACCGCCGCAAGGTCGACCAACTCACCGGCGGCCGCGTCGGCTACGTCTACCTCCCAAACACCGCCGGCGGCGGCTACACAAATTTCAACCGCTACTTCTTCAGCCAGGTGGGCAAAGATGCGGTCATCATCGACGAACGTTTCAACGGCGGCGGCAGCATCGCCGATTACGTCATCGATTATCTCCGCCGCCCCGTCATGGGCCGCTTCACCATGCGCGAGGGGGAAGATATCACCGTCCCCATGGCCGGCATCTTCGGGCCGAAGGTCATGATCATCAATGAAATGGCCGGCTCCGGCGGAGACGCCATGCCCTGGCTCTTCCGCAAATCCGGCCTCGGTCCCTTGGTCGGCACCCGTACCTGGGGCGGCTTGGTCGGGCACTATACAAGTCCCAACGACCTCATCGATGGCGGCGGCGTCGCCACGCCCAACCTGGCTTTTTATAATCTTGATGGCGCCTGGGATGTCGAAAACCGCGGCGTAGCGCCTGATATTGAAGTGGAGATGAACCCCAAACTGGTGCGTGAAAACCACGACCCGCAGTTGGAAAAAGCGGTCGAAGTGGTACTGGAGCAACTCCGCCGGTCACCCGTAAATCTCGGCAAGCGTCCCGCCTATCCCGACTACCAAAAGAAGTAAACCGGCGCGACGCCATCGGGGACAGCCGTCTGTCCCCGAAAAAAACACCAAATACTTCCGCCTCCCGATCAAATCCACCAGTTTCCTTCGCTGAGTGGGGAGAAGACGCAGCAGCATCAAGCCGCGAAAACCTCCAAACAAGGAATCAGGATCATGAAACTCAAAACCAACATCAAAGCCGGCATCAAGGTCGGCGGCTACACCGACGCCAACCACAACCAATCCCCCACCCTCAAAATCAAATCCACCCTCCGCGCCGGC
>CANIFK010000758.1 GCA_947466555.1 Acidobacteriota bacterium
ACCCCTCCACAACACGCCCCCAACTCCACCCCCTGCGCCCGGAACGCAAACGGCGCCGCCACCAGCACCACCGCTGCCACGCGCACTGGTATCGAGGACCACCCCGGCAGCATCGTCAGAACCAGCCACGGCCAATACACCGCCAGGTCATTGTCCAACGCACTCCGCCACGTCTCCCCCTCTCGCAGAAACCAATACCGCAGGCCCACGGTAAACACCTGCGTCTGATACGCAAACCAGCTCACCAGCCACACCGGAATCAACACCCACCACACCAATCCCCCCACCCACGGCCCCAACACCCGCACCACTAACTCCCGCGCGCCCAACCCCAGCCGCGCCGGCGCCAGCAACCCGCCATAAACCAGAAACAGGCCCCAAACCACCGGCCCCGCCAGCATGGCGAACCAACCCACACCCCACCCGCTCTGGTGGAACACAAATTCCAGAAACCCCGCATTCAGCAACAGCCCCGCCAACACCGCCGCCAGTCGCATGCATTTTCTGACACCGCGCAGTTGCGAAAGTTCCCCCGTTATGCCATACTGAGATTTCTGTCGCTGAGCGGGAGTAACTCAGCTGGTAGAGTGCAACCTTGCCAAGGTTGATGTCGCCGGTTCGAATCCGGTCTCCCGCTCCATCCCTCCTTTTCCTTCGTTCGCAACTGTCCCCCTTAAAAAGCGTTTAACTAGATACAGGTTGTGTATCCATGTTGCGCCAATTCCTAGCTCTCCTCCTATCGCTTTCCCTTTTCCCTGCTGCCCCTACTAAGCTCAACAAGGATCAGCGCGCGCTCCACGCCGCCAGCCGCCTCACGTTCGGCCCCACCCCCACAGACCTCACTGCCATCCAGAAACTCGGCGTCGATAAATGGATCGACCAGCAACTCCACCCCGAAACGATCCCGGAGAACCCTGCCCTCCTCGAACGCCTCAAGGCATTTGAAACCCTGCAGCTGTCCAACAAGGACCTCATAGCCAAGTACCCCCGGAAGGCCGGCACTGGCGCCAAGAACGTTCAAACCGTCTACCGCGAACTCGCCGAAGCCAAGCTCCTCCGCGCCGTCCACTCCACCCACCAGCTTGAAGAGCTGATGGCCGACTTCTGGTACAACCATTTCAACGTCTTTTTCGATAAGGGCGCCGACCGCCTTCTGGTCACCAGCTACGAGCGCGACGCCATCCGCCCCCACGTCCTCGGCAACTTTAAGGATCTGCTCCTCGCCACGGCCAAACACCCGGCCATGCTGTTCTATCTGGATAACTGGACCTCGGTCAACACCACCCGCCTCCGCGGCCGCAAGAAGGCCGCCGGCCTCAACGAAAACTACGCCCGCGAGCTGCTGGAACTCCACACCATGGGCGTCGACAACGGCTACACGCAGGCCGACGTGACAGAGGTGGCCCGCTGCTTCACCGGCTGGTCCATCGCCAATCTCCGCGAGGATCCCCAGTTCCAATTCCGCCCCCTGCTGCACGATAACGGCGCGAAGACGGTCCTCGGCCAGGCCATCCTTCCCGGCCGCGGCCAGGACGATGGATTGCAGGTCATCGACATGCTGGTCCGCCATCCAGCGACGGCCAAGTTCATCTCGACCAAGCTCGCCCAACGCTTCGTGGCCGACGCCCCGCCGCCCGCGCTGATCGCCCGCATGGCGGCGACGTTCACCAAGACCCACGGCGACATCCGCGAAGTGATGCGGACCATGCTGAAATCCCCCGAATTCTGGGCGGCGAGCAGCTACAACGCCAAGATGAAGATGCCGTTTGAGATGGTGGCCAGCGCCCTCCGCGCCACCAACGCCGCCGTCACCAACAGCATGGCGATCCAGCAGGAACTCCGCGCCCAGGGCCAGCCGCTCTACCGCAAAGGCGAACCGACCGGCTACTATCCGTTCGCCGAAGAGTGGACCAACTCCGCCGCGCTTCTGAGCCGCATGAACTTCGGCCTGGCGCTCACCCAGAACAAAGTCCGAGGCACCCGCATCGACCTCGCCCAGACGCTCGCCAACAAGACCAAGCCCATCGAAATTGCCCAGACGCTCCTGCTCCACGCCCCCGCCCCAGAGACGTTGAAGGCGATCGAAAGCAAGTCCGAAACGAACCCAGCCCAGATCGCCGGTCTGGTCCTGGGCAGCCCGGAATTCCAGCGGAAGTAGGAGAGCTACTCCCTATGCCCCTGCCCGCAACCATCGCCATCGCCTTCGTCCTCGGCGCCATCGCCGCGGCCGCGCTAGCGCAGCTCATTCCCAACCAGGCTCGCCGCAAAAGGGACGGCTTGTAATGCTCGCCATCTACCACGGGGCAGACCTTATCCTCTTCATCGCCGCCCCGGTCCTCGCTGTCATCGCCTGGTGCGTAGCTGCGGCAGCCACCCGCTTCATCCCGAACCAAGAACGCAACCGAAAGGACCGAACATGATCCTCACCCGCCGCCACCTTCTCCTCGCCCCCGCCTGGCTCGCCCGCGCTGCCGCACAAACTCCGAACGGCAAAAAGAAAACCCTCGTCGCCATCTTCCAGCGCGGCGCCATGGACGGCCTCAACGTCCTCATCCCCCACGGCGACAAACGCTACAACGCCCTCCGCCCCACCCTCGCCATCCCGCGCGAAACCGCGCTCGATCTCGACGGCTTCTTCAGCCTCCACCCCGCCCTGAAGCCCCTCTACCCGCTCTGGCAGTCCAAGCAGCTCGCCGCCGTCCAGGCCACCGGCTCTCCGGACCCCACCCGCTCCCACTTCGACGCCCAGGACTTCATGGAGTCCGGCACCCCCGGCCGCAAGGCCACCCGCGATGGCTGGCTCAACCGCGCCATCCCGTCCACCGCCAAGCCCTCCCCCGTGCGCGCCCTCTCCATGGGCGGCACCCTGGCCCGTAGCCTCCGCGGCCCCGCGCCCGCCGTCGCCGTCAATACCATCGCCGGCTTCCAGGTCCGCGACAATGCCCAGTCCGACTTCATGTCCATGTACGCCCAGTCGCCCGACGCGGTCCTCAAGGGCACCGGCAAGGACACCTTTGAAGCCATTCGGCTCCTTGAGTCCATCAACAAGAACAAACCCGCCAGCTCCGTCACCTACCCCGCCTCCCGCCTCGGCCAGGGCCTGGCCCAGATCGCCACCGTCATCAAAGCCGGTGCCGGCCTGGAGTACGCCTTCGCCGATACTACCGGTTGGGATACCCACACCGGCCAGCCAGCCCGCCTGGAACAGCTGCTGACGGACCTCGCCCAGTCGATCGCCGCCTTCCACAAGGACCTCGGCGAACAGGCCAACGACGTCACCATCGTCACCATGAGCGAGTTCGGCCGCACCGCCAAGGAGAACGGCACCCGCGGTACCGACCACGGCCATGCCAACGTCATGTTCACCGTCGGCGGCGCCCTACCGGGCGGCAAGGTCCACGGCACGTGGCCCGGCCTG
>CANIFK010000759.1 GCA_947466555.1 Acidobacteriota bacterium
CACCATGTCCGGCCTCGGCCTGCAGTGGACCTTCGACCGCGGCTACTGGATCGTCTCCATGGACCGCGCCGTCGCCCTCCGCGCCATCGCCACACGCTCCAACGGCTTCCCGCTGGTCCGCTCGGCCCAGTTCCGCGCCCAGATGCCCACCAGCGCCGGCGTCCACCCCTCCGGCTTCGCCTGGTTCAATCTCGGCCCGGCGTCCTCCATGCTGGCCTCGCTCACGTCTTCCCCGCAGCTCCAGAAACTGCTCGCGGTTCGCGACGCTTCTTTGATCACTTTCAACGGAGAAACGGAACGAATTCAGGTCGCTTCTCGTACTCGCTTTACGAGCCTTATGCTGGACACTATGCTGCAAGCCCAGATCAACGGAAAGCGAGCCAAATGAGCGCAGTCATCGAAGTCGACGCCCTCCGCGTTCGCCTTGGCCGGCGGGAGATTCTGCAAGGAATCTCCTGCCGCCTCGGCGTCTCCGGTGCCGGCAAAGCCATTGGCCTCTTGGGCCCCAACGGCGCCGGCAAATCCACGCTGATCCAAACCCTCCTCGGCTTCCACAAGCCCTCCGCCGGCCGCGCCCGCATCCTCGGCTTCGACTGCCACACCCAGGCTCGCGAAGTGAAGGCCCGCATCGGCTACATGCCCGAAAACGATTCGTTCATCGGCAACATGACCGCCGTCGCCTTCCTCCGCCTGATGGGCGAAATCTCCGGCCTGCCCAAGGCCGCCGCGCTCGAAAAAGCCCACGAAGTGCTCTTCCACGTCGGCCTCGGCGAATCGCGCTACCGCGAAATCGGCACCTACTCGCTCGGCATGAAACAGATGGCCAAACTCGCGCAGGCCATCGTCCATGGCCCCGAACTGGTCATCCTCGATGAACCCACCAACGGCCTCGACCCCGCCGCCCGCCAGCGCATGCTCCAACTCATCAAGGAAATGAAGGAGCAGCACGGCATGAACGTCCTGCTCTGCTCCCATCTCCTCACCGACGTCGAACAGGTCTGCGACGAAGTCGTCATCCTCAAGGACGGGCAAATCGTCCACCAGGCCGATCTCGAAGCCGAACGCAAATCCAACCGCCGCTTCGTCCAGCTCGACGTCATCGGCGACGATCGCGGACTCGCCGCCGCCCTCCGCGAAGTCGGCGCCGAAGGCGTCAGCGAAGCCCCCGGCGAATGGCGCATCGTCCTCCCGGCCGATGTCGAAATCGGCTCCCTCTGGCGCGTCGCCTCCCGCGAGCGTTTGCAGATCCGCAAGCTCACCCACCGCCGCGACACCCTCGAAGAAATTTTCCTGAAAGCCGTCGGTCATATCCGCCGGACGCCGGGCGATACGCCCGCGGAGGTCCCCGCCCATGGCCGTTTATAGACGCGGTTATCAACGTTACGATGGCGCCATCACCAGCCACTTCGCCCGGCTCATGGTCATGCCCCGCTTCTCCTGGGAGCGCATCCTCAGCCAGCGTTTCGTCGTCATTCTGATGGTCTTCAGCCTCTTTTGGCCGCTGCTCTGCGCTGGCTTCATCTACCTCTCCAACCACTCCGAACTCTGGCAGGGCTTCGGCGGCAGCATCAAGAAATTCCTCGCCATCAACGGCAATTTCTTCTCCATCTTCATGAACGTCCAATCCACGTTCGCGCTCATCTTGGCCTCTGTCGCCGGCCCCGGCCTCATCGCGCCGGACCTCGCCAATAACGCCCTTCCGCTCTACTTTTCCAGGCCGCTCACCCGCTGGGATTACATCCTCTCCCGCATGATCGTCCTTCTCGGCATCCTCTCGCTCGTCACCATCGTCCCCGGCATGTTGCTCTTCGGCATGCAGGCCTCCATCGCCGGCGGCGATTGGTTCATGAGCAACTGGTTCCTCGGCACCGGCATCTTCATCGGCTTCACGCTTTACATCGCCATGGTCAGCCTCGTCGCCATGGCCAGCTCCGCCTACGTCAAATGGCGCGTCGTCGCGGGCGCCCTCGTCCTCGCGTTCTTCTTCCTGTTGGCCGGCGCCGCGGAAATGGTCAACTCCATCTTCCGTGTCGACTGGGCCAGCGCCCTCAACCCCACCTATGCCATCAACGCCGTTTGGAAAGGTCTTCTCGATGTCGAAATCGCCGACGATAAACCCGGCGCCTGGGAGTGCGCAACCGTGATTCTAGGCCTCTCCGGCGGGCTCCTCGCCCTCCTCGCCCGCAAGCTCCGCGCCGTGGAGGTGGTCAAGTGAGCGCCCCCGAAATCGTCTTCGACAACGTCTCCAAGTTCTACGGCGAAGTCCTCGGCGTCAACCGCGTCGACCTCCACATCCCCCCCGGCATCACCAGCCTCGTCGGCCCCAACGGCTCCGGAAAGACCACGCTCATGAACCTCATGACCGGGCTCATCCACCCCAACTCCGGCGTCATCCAGGTCCGCGGCCTCAGCCCCTACGCGCCCGAAAAACTCATGCGCATCCTGGGCTACGCCACGCAGTACGACGCCGGCCCCCGCGGCGCCACCGGGTTCGAGTTCGTCCACACCGGTCTCGTCCTCTTCGGCTTCCCCAAGGCCGAATGCGAACGCCGCGCCTGGCAGGCCATCGAGCGCGTCGGCCTCACCGCCGCCGCCAAACGCAAAGTGGCCGGCTACTCCAAGGGCATGCGCCAGCGCATCCGCCTCGCCCAGGCCATCGCCCACGATCCCGAAGTCCTCATCCTCGATGAGCCCTTGAACGGCCTCGACCCGCTCGTCCGCGCCGAAACCATCGCCCTCTTCCGCGACTACGCCGCCGGCGGCCGCCACGTCATCCTCTCCAGCCACGTGCTCCAGGAAGTCGACGTCTTCTCCGATCAGGTCATCCTCATCGCCAACGGCATGATCGTCGCCGAAGGCCAAATCAAAAGCGTGCGCGAAGAGATCCACGAACACCCCAGCCAGTTCCTGCTCCATTGCCGCGACGCCTCCCGCGTGGCGTCGCTCCTCTTCGCCGAAACCCATATATCGGAAATCAAACTCGCCCCCGAAGGCGCCGGCCTGCTCGTCCTCACCCGCAACCGCGAGGCCTTCGCCGCCGCCCTCGAACGCATCGCCCTCAGCGGCATCGATATCGATGGCGTCATCCCCACCGACGAAAATGTCGACGCCCTCTACGAATACCTGATCGGAGGCGGCAAATGACGCCGTACCAACAAATCTGGACCATCGCGCGCCTCGAACTCGGCCGCGTCTTTTTCTCCAAACGATCCTTCTGGGTCTACATCCTCGCCATTTTTCCGTCCATCATCTTCCTCGGCCACGCCCTCGAAGCCGGCCTGAAGAAACGCAACTGGTCCGGCGACCGCGTCACCGCCGCCGCTGCCCTTGACCAAGTCCAAACCGGCATGACCGACGACCAGGTTCTCGCCCTCGCCGGCAAGCCCATCAGCGACGTCTCCCG
>CANIFK010000760.1 GCA_947466555.1 Acidobacteriota bacterium
ATGCCTTCCAGAATCTCGACATCGGTCTCGAAACGGTCACCCAACTTCACTTCGCGCGACTCCACCACCCCATCCTTCACAACGAACGCCTTGTTGGCGCCCATCACGTAGTACACCGCGCGCTGCGGTAACACGGTCACTTTTTCCGAATGCGACGTCGGCACATGCGCCTTGGCGTAGGAACCGGACTTCAGCTCGCCAGCCGCATTCGCTACCAGCACCTCGGCCACAAAGGTCCGCTTGGTCTGGTCCACAGTCGGCGAAATACGCCAGATCTTCCCCTGAAATTTCCGCCCTTGGAACGCCTCTACGCTGATATCCACCAGCTGATTCAGCTTGATCCACGGCGCCTGCCGCTCCGGAATCTCCACCCGCAACCGGATCGGATCCGTCTTCACCAGCACGAAAAGCGGCGTATTCGCCCGCAGGAACTGGCCAACTGTCACCTGCCGCTCCTTCACAAACGCCTTAAACGGCGCCTTCACCGTCGTATCGCGCAACTTCTTCCGCTGCAAATCGAGAATAGCCTTGAACCGCTCCACTTCCTGCATCAGGTTCCGCGTCTGGTTGATCGTCGAATCGTAGGCCGCCTTCATCGCCTGCTGCCGCGAATTCGCCGCGTCCAAATCGCTCTTCGCGCCAATGTTCTGGTCCACCAGGCTCCGCGTCCGCTTCAACCGCTGGTCCGCCTCGTTCAACTCCGCCTGCGCCCGCCGTACATCCGGTGCCTCGCGCGCATCCGCCAACCGGTCTTTCTCCGACTTCAATCCCAGCCGTTCCAACGACTGCCGCAGTTGCGCTTCCGACTGCGCAACCTGGTACCGCTGTTCTTCGTCGTTGATCCGCACCAGCACCTCGCCGGCGTTCACCAAATCGCCCAGATCGTGCCGCACCTCTTCCGCGCGGCCTTCAATTTCAGCGGAGATGATAGCCTCGTCCATGGGATAGAACGTGCCGACGGACTCAACCATCCGCTGCACCTCCCGCCCCTTGGCCAATGCCGTCGTCACCGTTAGTGGCCCATCGGACTTGGCGGCAACAGGGGCCTCCTGCTTATGGCAGCCAACCAACACCACGAAAAGCGCAAACACGAAAGCGCGAAATGATTGCATTATGAGAATTCCGTAATTTCCGAACTATTGTAGGCGATCTGCGAACACAGCAGGTTACACTCGGCCGACGAGCGTAGAAATATAGAATATAACAGTGACCGCAACTTTCCAGGAAACCGCCGCTTGATCGATTCCAGCTTTCCGCTCCAACGTCAGGACGGCCGCGCGCAATGAACCCTCGGGTCTGGGTCGGCGCCATCTTCGTCTTCCTCGTCAACCTCGTCATCAATTGGCGTATCGTTCTCCCCGGCGTCACCCCCTACCGCGGCTCCATCGAACGCGGCTACGCCTACATGGCGCGCCTGTTCGCCGACAATCCGGACTACCTCTCCTGGAATCCCCTGCAGTACGGCGGCATTCCCATGCACTACGTCTACCTGCCGTTACTGCCCTATTTCAATGCCCTCTTCCTCTGGGCCGACCCCTCCCTCGACGCCACCTACGTCCACCGTGCCGTCTGCGCCATCGCCCTCTTCCTCTCCCCCGCCGCCGCCTTCCTCCTCATCCGCGATTGGACCGGACGCGTCTGGCCCGCCTTCTACTCCGCCCTCGCCGTCACCCTCTACTCCCCGCTCTACTACTTCATCGACCCCATCAATACCGACCGCGGCATCATGCCCGTCCCCTGGCGGATCCAGGTGCTCATCAAATACGGCGAAGGCCCGCACACCGTCGGCATGGTCTTCCTCTTCGTTGCCCTCTTGCTGGTCCGCCGCACCGCCACCCGTCCCGGCTTCCCCGTCCTGCTTGGCGCCGCGCTCGCCCTCGCCGCCACCGTGCTTACCAACTGGGTCGCCGGCCTCGCTCTCGCCTTCGGCGTGCTCATGCTCATGTTCGTCCACGTCGATGACAAGGAGTTCCAACAACGCCGCGTCATTCAAGCCGGCCTGCTCGGTTACCTGCTCGCCGCCTTCTGGCTCACCCCTTCGTTCATCGCCCAAATGGCCTACAACTGGCCCCAGGACGCCTTCGGCTTCCAGTTCCAACGCATGGAGCGGCTCTCCATGCTCGGCTGGGCCGCCGGCCTCTTGCTCATCCGCCTCCTCTTCCGCAAACTCCCCGAACATCGCTACACCTGCTGGCTCATCCTCTGCGTCTTCGGCTACGGCCTGCCCGTCATTCTCTTCTACCGCTACGGCATCAACGCCTTCCCGGAAGCCCGCCGCTATGCACTCGAATTCGAATTCTGCCTCCTGCTGCTGATCATCGATTGCCTCCGCCTGCTCCTCAACCATCGCCGGTTCCCCGTCCGCGCCATCACCGCCTTCGCCCTCCTCGTCCTGCTGCTGCAGCAAACCCCCGCCGTCTCCCGCTTCATCGCCCATCGTTATCAGAAGTGGCAACTCCTTGCCAAGGAAGAGACCACCGAATACCGCGTCGCCAACGAACTCAACTCGCTCCAACCCACGGGCCGCGTCTTCGCCTCCGGTGGCACCCGCTTCCGCCTCAACTCCTGGTTCCCCATCCCGCAAGTCGGCGGCGTCTTTGAAACCGGCTTGAAATCGCGCATCCCGCTCATCATCGGCTATCAAGTCCGCACGGATTTGGGCCTCGCCAAAACGCGCGAAGCCGAAGAGTCCATCATGCTCCTCCGCGCCATGGCCGTCGAATACATCGTCGTCCACGGCCCCAACTCCGAAGAGTATTACCGCGACTACAAAAACCCGCGCAAATTCGAAGGCGTCCTCGAAAAGGTGTGGGAGGAAAAGGATGACGCCATCTACCGCATGGGACCCGTCCGCTACGCCCACCTCGTAAAAACGAACGAAATCCCCACTATCACCATTCAGTACGGCTATCAGAAGCCCTGGTATCCCTACATCAACGCGATGCTCGACCCAGCCCGGCCCGTGCTCAACTTCCAATGGCAAAACGCCCGCCACGCCCGCATCGATGGCGCCCTCCCCAAAGGCATGCACGTCGCCTTCGCCATCCCCTGGGACCCCAACTTCCGCGCCTATCAAAACGGCCAATCCGTCCCCCTCCGTGCCAACTCCACCGGGCTCATGGTCTCCGACCCTCTCCCCACCGATTCCACCGCCCTCGACCTCCGCTTCGAACCCTCCTGGGAAGAACACGCCTTCGCCCTCATCAGCATCCTCACCGCCCTCGGCTGCGTCGTCCACCTCTTCCGTCAACGAAAGGCCTGACCCCATGCGGACGTTCCTCATCCTCCTCCGCCGTGCCTTCATCAACTCCTTCCTCGATGGCTGCTGGGGCATCGCCAAAGGCGCCGCCTACTCCGGCCTGTTAAGCCTCTTCCCCGTTCTCTCCTCCCTCGCCGCCAT
>CANIFK010000761.1 GCA_947466555.1 Acidobacteriota bacterium
CGAGGGCGGCGTTGAAATCGCCGAACTCATTTTCCAGGCGGGCGCGGACGATGGGCCAGCGGGCGTCGCGGGGGGAATCGGTTTCGGCCTTGGCGAAGTAGGCGGTGATGCGTTCGCGCTGGCCGCTCCCGGCCGCGAAGCGGGCGGCTTCGCGCTGGAGGACTTCGTCTTCGGAGAACTGTTTGAGGAGTTCGATGTATTGGTCGGCGGCGCCGGTGTTATCGTTCAGGCGGACAAGAGCGGGGATCCAGGAGCGGCGGAGGGCGGCGGTGGGGCGGTTGGCCTTTTGGAAGGCGGCGAGCGAGTCCTTGTAGAAGGTGCTGAGGGCCGCGTCGTCTTTGGCGCGGGAGAAGGCGTCCGCTTTTAGCGCGATGACTTGTTCGTCGAGTGGGTTGGCGGTTAAGAGCGGCGCGGCTTCGCGGTGGGCACGGGCGTAGTCGCCAGAGTCGGAGAGTTTGCGGATGGCTTCGAGGCGGAAGCTGCGCTGGAGTTCGGGGTAGGCGCTATTGGCCGAAGTAAGGAGGATATCGGCGGCGCGGGACTTGGAACCGGAGCGCCAGTGGTAGTTGACGGCGGTGCGGATGGCGCCGATGGAGCGCGGGTTTTCGCGGAGGAGCGTATCGGCGAACTGGGCGGCGGCGGGTTGGGCGTTGGCGGTTTCTTCGAAGCGGATGCGCTCGGCGAGGAGGGCCATTTTGTTGGCCGGTTCGGTGGCGAGGGCGTATTGGCGATCGAGGATGCGGCGTTCGACATTGGCGAGACCGGAGCGCTGGGCGTGCTGGCGAATGTCGGAGAGGAGATCGGCGTCGGCATTGGCGACGGTATGAGTGAGCAGCGTTTCGAGATCCTGCTTGCGGGACTGCGATTCGAGCAGGGCCACGCGGAGGGCGAGGGTTTTGGCGTTGCTGCCGGCGGCGGTGAGGGCCGATTCCAAGGGCTGGCGCCAGGCGGGGCGGGTGGCGATTTTGATGAGCCGCTGGCGGGAGTTGGACTGGTCGCCTTCTTCGGCGGCGCCTGCGACGTATTCGCGGGCGGCGGCGGCGAGATCGCCCTGGTTTTCGCGGATGGCAGCGGTTTCAAATGCGAAGAGACGGGGGTTGTTGAGCTTGCGGCGACCATCTTCAATGCGGGCGATGGCTTCGTTGTACTGGTAGTAATCCCAGTCGAGCGTGGCGGTTTCGAGGTAGTTGGCGGGGCGGCCGGGGGCGAGGGCGATGATCTTGTTCCAGTAGGCGCCGGCGCGGTCGTAGCGTTCCTGTTCGGCCTGCATTTCGCCGAGCCGGGTGAGGATGGCGGTGTTGGTGGGGTGGGCCTGGGAGAGGGTTTCTTCGAGCTGGATGGCGGTGTCGATTTGATTTAGAGAACGATGGACGGCGGCGGCGCGGGTGACGAGAGAGGCGTCGGCCGGGAAGTCGGCGGCTACCTTCTTGAGCAGCGGCGCGGCGGATTCGAAGTGGCTCTTCCAGAGTTCGCCTTCGGCGAAGAAAAGGGCGGCGGTTTGATTGGTATTCGTTTGGGGCTGGAGGGCGGCGAGTTCGGCATCCAGCTTGTTGGTGCGGGAGAGGTATTCAAAGAAGCGGGTGCGGAGAGTTTCGTCGAAGACCCAGTTGGCACGGAGGAGGCGTTCCCATTCGGCGGGGTCGGCTGTGGCGCGGTTGGAGTAGGCGGAGAGGAGGTTTTTGACGAAGGGGATGTGATGTGGGAAACGGCGATAGGCGTAGAGGTTGACCTGGCGATAGAGGACCGGGTCGAGCGCACCTTGCTGGCTGGCGGCGGTGAGGTATTGTTCCAGTTCAGTGCCGGAGAAGGCGGCGGAAACTTCGCGGGTGAAGGCGTCGAACTGGGCCGTCATCTTCTGGCGGAGGAAGAAGCGGGCGAGTTTGTGAGACCACGATTTGTCGGGGAACTGCTGGATGGCGCGGCGGTAGGTGGCTTCGACTTCGCCGGTGATTTTGTTCTGTTCGAGGAAGGCGGCGAGGCGTTCGTAGAGGCCGGGATCGTTGGGGTTGCGATCAATCTCGCGGCGGTAGAGGGCCATGGCGAGGGCGGGTTGGCGGACGGCGACGAGGCGGGCGATGAAGCGATCGAGCACGCGCGGGTATTCGGGGTTGCGCGGAGTGCCGGCGGTTTCGCCGATGGGGACGCGGCCGGCCTTGGCGCCGAGTTCGTTCAGGAGGGCGTCGTAGAGGGCGAATTCGGGCTGGGTTTGATTCAGGCGGGCATGGGCGTCGGCGGTGAGCAGCGCGATGCGGGGGCGTTCGGGGGCGTTGGGGAATGCGGCGAGGAATGCGGTGCCGAGGCGGGCGACGCGATCGGATTCGGCGTGGAGCGACGACGCTTCGATGACTTGCGCGTGGAGGGCGGAGCGGCGGGGGGATTGGGCGAAGCGGGTGTCGAAGATTTTCAGCAGCTCGGCGGCGGCGGCGCGGTGGAAGTAGGGGACGGCTTTGCGTTCCTGATCGCTCAATTGATCCGACGGATTTTGGCCGTTGAGGATGAGCGAGACGATGCCGTTCCAGAAGCCGGGGTTGGTGTCGAGGGTGGCGATATCGCGGTAGAAGGAGAGATCGCCGCCGCCGAAGCGGAAGGGCTGGGCGGCTTGCTGGACGAGTAAATTGATGAGTTCGGCGAGTCCGCGTTCGCTGGCGGCGGCGTCGTTGGAGGTGTAGGCGGCGTGGTAGCGGCGGGCGGCTTCTTCGGGGCTTTGGACGGTGTTGTAGTATCCGGCGATTAGCAGATTTTCGGCTGGGGTCCAGCGGCCGTTGCGGGCTTTGTTGAGATCGAAGAGAACGCGTTGGGCACTGGCGGTATCGCCGCTGAGCCGGTAGTGGTGGAAGAGGCGGGAGGCGGGATCGATGGCGGAGGGGTCGGCCGTTTGGCGCTGGCGGGCGGTGGCGGTGAAGCGGCGGCGGGCGTCGGATTGATCGAGGAGTTGGAAATAGTCGTTCAGGAGTGCGTCGGACCAATCGGGACGGTAGGCGCGGTCGTAGAGGGCGATGGCACCGGCGGCTCCGTTGCGGCCGCGCTCAATGGTGGCGCGTGTTTGGAGAGGCCAGGTTTCGTCGTTAGGGAATTTGGCCTGATAGCGGGCGAGGAGGGATTCGAGATCGTTCCAGCGTTTTTGGTTCGTTAGGAAGTGGGCGAAGCGGGTGTAGGTTTGGGGCTCGTTGGGGAAGCGGGCTTCGCGGGCGCGGAGGACGTCGAGGGCGCGATCGTCGGAGAGGAGGTGATCGGGGATGAGAGCGGCCGCCCGTTCGAGGGCAGCCCAGGCTTGCTGGGCGGTGACGGGGCGATAGATTTCGGCGCCGGTGGCGGGGAGTTTGGCGGCTTCAAGGAGGGCAGCGAGTTCCTTTTCGGGCTCGGCGCGGCGGTGGTGAAAGTCGGCTTTATCGATCC
>CANIFK010000762.1 GCA_947466555.1 Acidobacteriota bacterium
GCCCCTGGTACATATAAGTAAACCGCTGATGATCAATGCCAAAGACATGCAGCAAAGTAGCCTGTAAGTCGCGCACATGCACCGGGTCACGAACGATGTTATAGGAAAACTCATCCGTCTCCCCATGCACAACGCCACCCTGAATCCCGCCGCCGGCCATCCACAAACTAAAGCACCGCGGATGATGATCCCGGCCATAACTCCCAGCCGACAACTTACCCTGCGAATAAACCGTCCGGCCGAATTCCCCGCCCCAGATGACTAATGTGTCATCCAGCAACCCGCGCTGCTTCAAGTCCTGAACCAAAGCCCAAGCCGGCCGGTCCACATCCTGACACTGGCTCGGCAGAATCTCCGGCAACTCCCCGTGCACATCCCATCCGCGATGGTAAATCTGCACAAACCGCACGTTCCGCTCCGCCAGCCGCCGCGCCATCAAACAGCTATTCGCAAACGTCCCCGGCTTCCGCGCCTCTTCCCCATACAGCTCATACGTCCCTGCCGATTCCTTCGATAAATCGGTCAACTCCGGCACCGACGTCTGCATCTTGAACGCCATCTCATACTGCGAAATCCGGCTCTGCGTCTCCGGATCCCCCACCGCCGCGAACTGCATCTGGTTCAACTCACCCAGCGAATCCAACATCCGCCGCCGCACCTTCGCGTCCACCCCGTCCGGATTGTTGATGAACAACACCGGGTCGCCGCCGGCCCGCAACGCCACACCCGAATGTTGCGACGACAGGAAGCCCGCCGACCACAACCGCGCCGAAATCGCCTGCACCGGCGCCTTCGGATTCGAATGCATCGCATTCAAAACTACAAACGAAGGCAACTCCTGGTTCATACTGCCCAGGCCGTAAGAGACCCACGAACCAATACACGGTTTCCCGGCGTTCATGTTACCCGTCTGAATAAAGGTAATCGCCGGCTCGTGATTAATCGCCTCCGTATGCATGGAGCGAATAATGGCCAAGTCATCCACCATCTTCGCCATGTTCGGCAGTAACTCCGAAACCCACGTCCCGTTCTTACCGTGCTGCGAGAACTTGAACTTCGACGGCGCAATCGGGAACCGGCTCTGCCCCGACGTCATCGACGTCAGACGCTGACCCTGCCGCACCGACGCCGGCAGATCTTTGTCGAACCAATCGGCCATCTTCGGCTTATAGTCCAGCAGGTCCTGCTGCGGCGGCGCGCCCACCATGTGCAGGTAGATACACCGCTTCGCCTTCGGCGCAAAATGCGGGATCGCCGCCGCGCCATTCGCGCCCATCGAGGCCAACGCCAACGCGCCCAGCCCCCGCGCCCCGCGCCCGAAAAACTGCCGCCGCGTCTCGGCTAAAACCGCTTCGTCAGAAGGATCGATAAACATTACTGATTCAAAGCCTCGTCCAGGTTCAACACGTTGCTCGCCAACATCGTCCACGCGGCCAACTCCGCCGCTGGAATCGCCGCATCAGCCTTCGATTCGCCTACCGCCAGCAGCTTCTTCGCCTCCGCCGCGTGCGTCTCGTAATGCGCCTGCAAGTCCACATAGGCGCGATGCAGCACGTCCCGCTCCTTGGCCGCGAACGGCCGCGCCAACACGCGCGACGACACATACAGCAGCCGGTCATCGAAGCCGCCGCCCGCCTGGATCGCCCGCTGCGCCAGCGCCCGCGACGCCTCCACAAACTGCGGGTCGTTCATCGTCGTCAGCGCCTGCAACGGCGTGTTCGTCCGCTCCCGCCGCACCGTGCAGTTCTCCCGCGTCGGCGCGTTAAACAGCTCCATCGACGCCGGCGGCGCGCTCCGCTTCCAGAACCAGTACACGCTGCGCCGGTACAGCTTCTGCCCGTCGTCCCGCTTGTAGAACTTGGTGTTGCTGCCATTCATCGCCACGGCCTCCCACACACCCTCCGGCTGGTACGGCTTCACGCTCGGCCCGCCGACAGTCGGGTCCAACAGCCCGCTCACCGCCAGCGCCGCGTCCCGCACCACTTCCCCGTCCACCCGGTACCGAGGCCCGCGCGACAACAACCGGTTCTCCGGGTCTTTCTTCAGCTTCTCCGGCGTCACCGACGCCGACTGCCGGTAGGTGTCCGACAGCAGCATCAGCTTCAACATCTTCTTCACGTCCCAACCCGTCTCACGGAACTCGACCGCGAGCCAGTCCAACAACTCCGGATGCGACGGCGGCGTCCCCTGCGACCCGAAATCCTCGGCCGTCTTCACAATCCCCGTCCCGAAAATCTCCTGCCAGAACCGGTTGATCGTCACCCGCGCCGTCAGCGGATTCGCCGGATCCACCACCCACTTCGCCAGCCCCAGCCGGTTCCGCGGCAGGCTCGGATCCATCGGCGGCAACACGCCCGGCACGTTCGGCTCCACCTCTTCCCGAGGTGCGTCGTACATGCCCCGGTACAGGATGTTGGCCTTGGGCTTTGCGTCCGCGCGCTCCTCCATCACCAGCGTCACCGCGCCCCGCTTCCGGATCGCCCGCGCCTCGGCTTCCATCACCGCCAACTTGGCGTTCAGCCCCCGGTACTCCTTATCGTGCAGCGTCAGGTACCGTAACCGGTCCGCCATCGGCCACTGCTTCACAACGAGAGATTCCTCCGCCGTAATCGCCCGGTTGAAGATCTGGAACTCCGAAATCGCCCCGCCCTCAAAGCCGCGCAGGTTCTCCTTACCCAGCAACAAAGGCGTGCCCGGCGAAATGCTCCCGGTCAACCGCGTGTTCTGGTCTCCCCCGCCCTGCAGCGAGATCACCTGGCCATTCAGATACATCCGCAGCCCCGCCTGCTCCCGCGTCCCGTCATAGGTCACGGCAATGTGGTCCCACGACCCCTGCTTCAACTGCGACAGATGCGCTGCCTGCACCGTGATCGACTTCCCGTCGTCCCCGGTCAACCGGAACAGCGCCACGCGCGCCCGGATATCGAGCGTCCAGCCCATGTTCTTCCGCTTCGGGTCATTCTGGCTCGCCACCGCGAAGGCGTCCTCCCCGCTCGGGAAGTAGATCCACGTCGCAATCGAAAAGGCCTTGTCAGAGTCGAACGCCGTCTGGTTCGGCAGCGTCACAAACTCGCCCTTGCCGAAGCGAATCGCCTTCTGCCCCGGCTTTTCGCCCTCACCGATCTTGGTCGCTCCCAGGTCCGCCTTCCACAGCGAGAACACCTGCGCCTTCGGTTCCAACGGCGTCTTATGGTCGCCATGCTTCGGCACAACACTGCCAGCCCGCAACGCGGCCCGCTTGGCTGCCATGCCAGCCATCTCCTTCTGCAGCGCTTCCCACCGCGCCCGGTCCTCGGCACGAGGCACCACCACGATCGGCGGCGGATCCGGCTTGTTATCGTCCATCGTGTGCTGCGTCGTGTTCCGGAAGAACGCCGCAAGCGCATAGAAATCA
>CANIFK010000763.1 GCA_947466555.1 Acidobacteriota bacterium
ACAGTTCGCCGAAGATGTCCGCGCCCACCTCCAGGGCATGCCCGTCAAAGCCCGGCCCGACTCCTTCAGCTACCGCGCCTCCAAGTTCTTCGGCCGCAACCGCCTCTCCGTCACCCTCGGCGTCGCCGCCGCCGTCATGCTCTCCGTCAGCAGCTTCCTGCTCTGGCGCCAGGCCCAGGCCACCCAGCGCCGCTTCGATCAGGTCCGCCACCTCTCCAACTCCTTCCTCTTCGAGTTCCACGACGCCATCGAAAACCTCCCCGGCTCCACCAAAGCCCGCCGCCTCGTCGTCGAAAAAGGCCTCCAATACCTGGAAGCCCTCGCCGTCGACGCCGCCAACGACCCCCAACTCGCCCGCGAAGTCGGTACCGCCTACAAAAAGCTCGGCGACGTCCAGGGCGACCCTCTCCGCAGCAACTTGGGCGATACCAAAGGCGCCCTCGAAAGCTACCGCAAAAGCGTCAAGATGCTCGAAGACGCCTGGATCGCCGAAGGCCGTACCCCCGAGGGCCGCAAGCCCCTCCAGGAAGCCCTCTACCGCCTCGGCGCCGTCCAGCGCATCTCCAAGGACACCAAAGGCGCCCTGGTGTCCTTTAAACAGGCCATCCAGCATGGCGAAGAATACGTCAAAGTTTCCAACGGCGACATCGAAGGCCTCCGCCAACTCGCCAAATCCCACGACCAGATGGGACGCATGGCCGCCGCCATTGGCGTCGACGAAGCCCTCAAATCCGCCCAGCGCGCCGTCCAGATCCGCGAAGAATTGAACTTCAAGGGCATTGTCGACCAGCACTCCCTCGGCGATCTCGGCTCCAGCTACGCCACCCTCGGCCTTGTCCTCGCCCGCATGGGTAAAACCGACGATGCCCTCGAAGCCTACAAAAAGAGCCTCAAACTTCAGGAAAAAATGGCGTCGCTCAGGCCCGACGACGTCAGCACCCAGCGCACCCTCATGATCGCCCTCAGCCACGTCGGCGATACTCTCGGCAACTCCCACATGATCAGCCTCGGCCGCTTCGCCGAAGCCGCCGATATCTACGCCCGCGTCGTCGACCGCGCCCGCTGGCTCGTCTCCGTCGACCCACAGGACAAAAAGGCCCAGGTCGACCTCGGCTTCGCCCTACTTCGCTACGGCAACACCCTCCGCGCCGCCGTCGATTACGACAAAGCTTGGCGCGCCATGGAGGAGTCCCGCGTCACACTGGAGGGCGTTCTCCGCGTCGATACCGCCAACTCCAGCGTCGAACAGAACCTCGCCTTCCTCCACTTCCAGTTCGCCGAACTCTACGCCGCCCGCTCCCAGTGGGCAACGGCCATCGCCAAGAACGAAGAAGCCATGGCCATGCTCGGCCGCTTCATCAAAGCCGACCCGGCCGACAACATCGTCGCCCGCATGATGCTCGAGTGCCTCATGCTCCACCCCCACATCCTCTCCAGCGCCGGTCGCGTCCCCGACGCCATCAAAGCCGCCGAAACCCTAGAACACTACGCCCTCTCCAGCGGTTTCACCAAATCGAAGGAACCTCGCATCCGCGCCCTCGTCGCCCGCAGCCTCGAACTCGCCGCCCTCACCATTCCCGAGCGCGAAAAGGAACTCATGGCCAAGGCCGACGCCCAGTGGACGAGCTTGGAGAAGGACGGCATTCTCATCCCCTCGCTCGCCACCGAGCGCGACGCCTTCCGCAAACGCCTTACCGCCGCGTCCCGCTAACGCGCCGCCACGCCAGCCCCATCAGCCCTGCCCCCATCAGCACCATCGTCCCCGGCTCCGGCGTGTCCGTCACCGTCGACGTCCGCACCAGCCAGCTCCCCATCTGTAGATCGGCAAAACTGTCCGGCCAGTTGTTGTTCGTAATGAACCAGCCCGTCGGCCCCAGTTGAATCATCCCAAAACCCAAGTGCGACCCAGTGCCACCTGGCGTAGAGGTCAACCCCTGCGTCCGCGGACACGGCCCGGCACCGCAAAACACGTTCTCCGCAACTCCGAAAAGGGCGAAGAACGCCGCCGCGGAATTGAATCCCGCCACATTCCCATCCGCCACCGTCGTCGGATTCCCGAAGTTGGTGTTCACCATCGAGGTCACCTCCGTCGCCGTCGCATAACGGAATCCATAGGTGCTCAGAACACCCTGCACAAACACGTTGTTGTAGGTGTTCCCCCGCGTGTAGACCGGCGTCAGCCACTCCAGATTCGTCACGGTATCCCGAATCAGAAGCCCATCGTTAGGGGTCAGAAAATCCTGCTTCAGCAGGCCAGCGGACGCCGTAGTAGCAACGGCGCCTGCAATTAGAAACGTGCGTAAGAAGGTACGTAAGAAGGTATGCATGTCACTCTCCACCTGAGACAGCGAAGATCCCGGGCGGAGAGTGACACGAAAAATATCAACCGAACGGCGAGCCCGTATTTTTCCCCGGCGGCCGCGGCAACTTCTTCATCGCCCGAATGCCCCACGTCGCGAACGCCGCGCAGAAAACGGCAAACACAATCAGGAAGTAGACAACGTACTTCCCCGCAATCCGCCGCGGCTCGGGCTGTTCGATCTGGGCCATGTGTAACTAACTCCTAGTGCCGGAAATGACGAACGCCGGTCAACACCATCGCGATGCCCAACCGATTGGCCGCCGCAATCACATCGGCGTCTTTCACAGATCCGCCCGGTTGAATCACCGCCGTCACGCCATGCGCCACCGCGCCTTCCAACCCATCCGGGAACGGGAAGAACGCATCCGACGCCAACACGCAACCTTCCAACGGCAGGACGCTCTTCTTCGCGCCAATCTCAACACTAAACACGCGGCTCATCTGCCCGGCCCCGGCCGACAGCAGCTGCCCCTCACGCGCATACACAATCGCGTTCGACTTCACGTGCTTCACAACTTTCCAGCCAAACTCCAGCCCCCGCCACTCTTCCTCGGTCGGCTGCCGTTCGGTCACCACCTTCGCCGTCGCCCGGTCCAGCTTGGCGTAATCCGGCGTCTGCACCAGGAACCCACCGCTGATGCCCTTCACCACAAAGGCGTCTTCCACGGCCTTCACCTTAACCAGCCGCAGATTCTTCTTCGCCGCCAGTATCTCCAGCGCCCCGGCTTCAAACTCCGGTGCCGCAATGGCTTCGATGAAGGTCTTCACAATCTCGCCGGCCGTCTCGGCATCCACCGCGCGGTTAAACGCCAGCACGCCGCCAAACGCCGACACCGGATCGGAATCAAACGCCTTCCGGTAGCTGTCGGCCAGCGTCGCCTGCTCCGCGCACCCGCACGGATTGGTGTGTTTCACGATGACGCTCGCCGGGCCCGCAAACTCGCAAACCAGCTGCCACGCCGCGTCCAAGTCCACCAGGTTGTTATAGCTCAGCTCTTTGCCCTGCAGCTGCTCTCCGCCCGCCACGCC
>CANIFK010000764.1 GCA_947466555.1 Acidobacteriota bacterium
GCAAACCAACCGCCGCCGAACAGGACATCGCCAAAGGCTTCCTCGAAAAAATGCCCTTCAAGTCCTTCGCCCAAGTCCTGCTCAGCTCGAATGAGTTCCTCTATATCGACTAAGGCTTAGCCGGCGCCGTCTCGGGCTTCTTCGGTTCTTCCACCACTGGCCGCCGGAATCGCGGCTGCCGCACGACAGGTTTCGCCGTCGCTAGCTCCACATAGCTCGCCAGCAATCGGTCCTTCTCCGCCGGGACCAGCATCAACTGCCGAATCTTCCCAACGGGCTCCGA
This sequence comes from Acidobacteriota bacterium, assembly GCA_947466555.1. Taxonomy (GTDB): domain Bacteria; phylum Acidobacteriota; class Terriglobia; order Bryobacterales; family Bryobacteraceae. The sequence continues at coordinate 284 of CANIFK010000764.1, forward strand.
CAACGCAAACGCCTTATCGCCCGATCGCACCGCGTACAGCACCGCCGCCAATTCGCCCGTCGGCGCGTCTTTCCCATACGCCTTCAACGCATCCGCCACCGGATGCGCCGGGAACTCCGCAAACTCTTTGCCCAGCGTCGCAATCGGAAACAACACGGACGAACCAACCGACGGGCTCACCGAAGCAATCGGCGTCGGCCACCCGGCCGCCTCCAACTCCTTGGCCGCCTGCGGATGCGCGCAAACCAGTTCCTTCACCTTAACCGTGATCAGTTCCTTCGCCCCCGGCAGCGTCAGCACCTGCAACAGATTCGTCGGCGGACCGGCCAGCACAACCGTCGCGTTCTGATCGTGCTGCGCCGTGAACGCATTCCGAATCAGCCCATGCGCCGCTGCCGTATCGATTAGCGTTTCAATCCCGTGCTGATACGTCTTCGTGCCATCCGGGTTCGTTCGGTTCAACGGACCGGTCAGCAGCGGCGTGTCCCCGGGGATCTTCCCGTCCGCCGCCAGTCCCACCGGCAGCGTCCGCGCAAAGGCGCCAAACGCCGCCGAAACCGCGCCGGCATAGAACCGCCCAACCACTTCGCAGTACGCCGCCGAAAGCAGGCTCGTACGCGTGGACGAGATCGAAACCACGCGGCATTCGTTCTTCCCGTCCAACCCGTACAGCACCGCCAGCGCCAGCGCCGTCTCCACGCGCGACCCCATATCGGAGTCGAAAATGACACCTAAACTAGGCTTACCTTGCCCTCGAAACTGCATGTTTATGCCAGATTCAGGCCATCAATACGGCCAGTTGCGTCGCCAAAATGCTCGATTTTGACGTTCATCCGGTCCATCATCGACAGGTACAAATTCGAGATCGGCGTCTCTTTCCGGTACGTGATCCGCCGGCCGCCTTTAATCGTGTTCCCGCCGCCGCCAACGATCATCACCGGCAGGTTCTCGTGCGTGTGCCGGTTGCCGTCGGAGAGCCCGGCGCCGTAAACGATCATCGAGTTGCCCAGGATGTTCGAATCGCCTTCCTTGATGCCCTTCAACTTCTCCATCCACTTGGCGAACTGCACCATGTGGTACTCGTTGATCCGCGTCACTTTGTCCAGTAACTCGGGCTTGTTCATGTGGTGCGTCAACGGGTGGTGGCCATCGGGAATCCCGATTTCGCGGTACGGCCGCGAGGTGCCTTCGCGGGTCACCAGGAACGTGACGACCCGGCTCATATCGGCCTGGAACGCCACCGTGATCATGTCCGTCATCAACCGGAAGTGCTCGCTAAAATCGGCCGGAACGCCATACGGCTTCGGCATGCCCGGGTTCACCTGGGCATTGTCGTTTTCGGCCTTCTCCAACTGGCGCTCAATCTCACGGATCGACGACAGATACTCGTCCAGCTTGCGCCGGTCGGTCGCCCCCAGGTCGCCCTGCAACTTCTTCGTGTCGCCCGTCACGTAATCCAGAATGGACCGACGATACTTCGACTGCCGTGCCCGTTCTTCCGGGTTCAACGCCGCGCCCTTGCCGAACAGCCGTTCAAACAGCGCCCGCGGATCCAGCACCGGCGGCAGCGGCTGCGTCTCGCTCCGCCACGCCAGATTGTTCGTGTAGGCGCAGGAGTAGCCGGAGTCGCAGTCGCCGGCCTGGCGCGCGTCCTCCAGCCCAACTTCCAGGGAAGGGAAGCGGGTCTGCTTGCCCACGTGATTCGCAACGATCTGATCGCACGAAATCCCGGCCTTAATGTCCACCATCGTCTTCCGCGGCTGAATGCCGGTCAGATAGGCGCCGCAGCAGCGGCCGTGGTCGCCCGCGCCATCGAGCAGCGCGCGGCCGTTGTTCTGCGTCAGGTTGCTTAGGATCGTAACGTCCTGCCGCATCGATTCCATCGGCTTCAGAATCTTCGGCAGATCGCCCACGAACGCGCCGTCTTCCTTCGGCGTCCAGTGGCGCATGTCGATGCCGTTCGGCACATACACAAACGCCATGCGCACCGGCTTGCCGCCGGGGATCGTTGACGAGGCAAGCGCCGGCGCCATCGCATCGAAGAAGGGCAGGGCAATCGCCGTGCCGGCGCCGCGCAGCATGGTGCGGCGGGAGAGTGTTTTCCGTGTGATCATCGTTGCGCTACCTGTTGTTTGGGTGCTTCGCCTCGCCGCATTTGGAACGGCAGGCTCTGCACGATTTCGTGGATCAATAACTGGAAGGGATAGCCGTTGGCGGCGAGCTTTTTGCCGATGGATTCTACGGTTCTACGATCGAACCGTTCCAATCCCCGTCCCAAAGAGTATGTCAACATTTTCTCGGTGATGCACCGTGTGAAGTCCGGCATCTGGTCGAGAAGAAGCGTCCGCATTTCCGCGGGCGTCTGGAAGGATTTCCCATTCGGCATCGTGCCGCTGACGTCGATGTCAAACTTGCCATCTTTCGCGCGCCACTTGCCCGTGCCGTCGTAGTTCTCCAGGCCAAAGCCAAGCGTGTCCATCCGGTTGTGGCACGACGCGCAGACGGCGTTCGACCGGTGCTTTTCCATCTGCTGCCGCAACGATCCCGCGCTGCCGACCGAACCCTCATCGAGCGGCGGCACATCCGGCGGCGGCGCTGGCGGCGGCGCGCCCAGAACATTCTGCAAAACATACTTTCCGCGAATCACCGGCGACGTGCGCGTCGGATAGCTCGACACCGTCAAAACGCTGGCATGGCTCAGAATGCCCCCGCGCTGATTCGTAGCCAATTCCACCCGGCGGAAGTCCGGCCCGGTCACGCCTTGTATCCCATAATGCTTGGCCAGCATGCCATTCAGGAACGTGTACCGCGCATCCAGAAACTCATTCAACGGCCGGTTCTCGCGCAGCACATGCTCGAAGAACATCCGCGTCTCCGCCCGCATGGCTTCCTTCAACTCCGGGCCCCATTCGGGAAACTTCTGCGGGTCCGGCTTCACCGAATCCAGGTTGCGAATCTCCAGCCACTTTCCAGCGAAGTGCTCCGCCAGCGCCGCGCTGCGGCTGTCGGCCAGCATCCGCTTCACCTGAGCTTCCAACACTCCGGGCGCCCGCAATTTGCCGCCCTGCGCCAGCGTCGCGAGCGTCTCGTCCGGCATCGAACTCC
>CANIFK010000765.1 GCA_947466555.1 Acidobacteriota bacterium
CGCGGCGCGGCCGGCTTCGAATTCCGAGAGGCTGACGCCGGGCGGATCGACGTCGTAGAGCGCCTTGGCTTCCCTGTCGAACGACAGCTTCTCGCCACGAAGGAGGCTGATGCGGGCGGCCGCGGTGCGGGTCTGGGTGAGGAGATAGGTCTGGCGGGCGAGGTCGCCGCCGGTGAGTTGGCCGATGCCGTCGAGGAGGGTACTGGCTTCGGTGGACAGGTTCTCGATGGGTTGCTTGGCCGGCTTCCATTCGGCAGGGCCGTAGTAGGCGTCGACGTAGTTGGGATCGTGGTGGCCGATTGCGAGAATCAGCTTGACGTAGCGCTCGGCGAGAGAGTTCATATCAGCGGATTTGCGGGCGCAACTGGCGGCGGAGAGGGCCAGGAGCGCGTGGCGGCGGGTTAGCATTTTGGGTTTCTTACTTATCGAGACCGAACCGGTCAATGAGGCGGTAGAGAGTTTTGCGTTCAATACCGAGGATTTTCGCGGCTTTGCTTTTGTTGCCGCCGGTGGCGGCGAGCACCTTGCGAATCTGGTCGACCTTGGCGTCTTCGAGGGTTTCGCCGGCGGTATCGCGGCCTTCGCTATCGGCGATGGCGTCGTTGACGGCCGATTCGTCGATGCGGCCCTGGGGGGCGAGGATGACGAGGCGTTCCATCAAATGCTGAAGCTGGCGGACGTTGCCGGGCCAGGTGTGGACATCGAGGGCCTTCACGCCGCTTTCGGTGAGAATGGCGTGGGTGAAGTAGCGGCTGTTGTAGCGATCGAGGAACGTTTGAGCGAGGAGCGGGACATCGCCGCGGCGTTCGCGGAGAGCGGGGATTTCGATGCGAACGACGTCGAGGCGGAACCAGAGATCCTCGCGGAACTTGCCCTGCTCGACGAGTTGGCGGACGTTCTTGTTGGTGGCGGCGACAATGCGGACATCGATGGGACGGCCTCGGGGGGCGCCGATGGGGCGGATTTCGCGTTCCTGAAGGACGCGCAGGAGCTTGGCCTGGAAGTTGAGATCGATGTCGCCGATTTCGTCGAGGAAGATCGTCCCGCCGTTGGCGGATTCAAAGACGCCCTGGCGATCACGGTCGGCCCCGGTAAAAGACCCCTTCATGGCGCCGAAGAGTTCGCTTTCGAGCAGGGACGGCGGGATGGAGCCGCAATCGACGGCGACGAAGGGCTTTTCGGACCGGCGGGAATAGCGGTGAATGAGGCGGGCGATGAGCTCCTTACCCGTTCCGGTTTCGCCTTCGACGAGGACAGTGGCGTCCGTCGGCGAGACTTTGGCGAGGATCTTGAAGATCTCCACCATATGCGACGAGGACCCGATCATGTCGGTGTCGGGGATATCGTCGATGCGGGTTTCCTTCTCCTCCGGTTCGACGAACGACGCTTCGGCGCGGCGGATCTTCTCCACCATGTCGTCGAGATCGAAGGGCTTGGCCAGGTAGTCGAACGCGCCGCCGCGGGTGGCGGCCATGACTGTTTCCATGGAACCGCGGCCGGACATAAGGATGACGGCGCAATCCGGACGGGAGGTGCGGGCGGCGTTCAGAACATCCAGGCCGGTACGCTCATCGAGATAGATATCCGAGAGCACAATGGGGTAACTGCCATCTTGTAACTTGGCAAGGGCTTCCCGCGTGGAGCCAACGGCATCCACGTTAAAGCCTTCGAGTTCCAGGCAGGTGACGATATTGTTGCGAACAGCGTTATCGTCCTCGACAACCAGCAAACGGTGCAAGGTCACTTCTCCGATACCGGTACAACGGACGCGGGGGAATTTGTAGCCGGTACTAACATCGTAAAGCACGAACCACGTCCAGGGGAACTGGTAACTTTCAGGCGGCCTCCGTGGTGGGTGATGATTTGCTGGACGATGGAGAGGCCGATGCCGGTGCCGACTTCACCGGATTGTTCGGCGCGTTTGGTGCGATAGAACTTTTGGCCGATCTTTTTCAGCTCTTCAGCGCTCATACCGATGCCTTCGTCCTGGACCGCGACACTGAGTTGGCCATCCTGTAAAGACGCGCTTACATCGACTTTCGTTTCGGCGGGGGAGTACTTTACGGCGTTGGTGAGGAGGTTGTAGACGGCGTACTCCATGAGTTCGCGGTCGCCGGTGACGGTGGCGGTGGCGCAGTCGTGGAGTTCGATGTTGATCGATTTGCGTTCGGCGAGGGGGCGGACGCGGTCGACACAGGTGGTGACGATTTTGGCGATTTCGAAGGGCTCCTGTTTCAGGTTTAGCTGGCCGGCGGAGAGGCGTTCGACGTCGAGGAACGTCTGGATCATGCTGGCGAGACGCTTGGATTCGGCGTGGATCTGCTGGCTGAGCTGCTTCTGTTTCTCTTCGCTGAGCTTGTAGCGATTCATCAGCTCGCTGGAGCCCTGGATGGCGCTGAGCGGGGTGCGCATTTCGTGGGTGACGAACTGGATGGCCTGTTGGTAGCGGGAACGTTCGCTTTCGGTTTCGGCGAGTTGTTCGCGGGTGCGGAAGTATTGGAAGACTGCAGCGCAGGTGACGGCGAACCAGGCGGTGGCGGCGGGGGCGACGTAGGGGTAGATGATCTGGTTCAGGAAGAAGATATGGGGGAGGGCGTGGGCGGTGACGATGAGGGCGACAGCGAGGGCGTAGGCGGGTGTGCCGGACCAGCGGAGGAAGAGCGTTCCGGCAATGGCGATGAAGGCGAGCGAGATGAGGAAGACGAGGGAGGGAGAGGCGTCCGAATAGAACTTGCCCTGGGCGAGGGTTTCGTAGGCGTGGGCGTGGATTTCGACGCCGGGCATGGGGCGGAGTGTGTTGTAGGGCGTCATCATGCGGTCGCGCGTGGCCGATTGGGCGGTGGCGCCGACGAAGACGACTTTATTGCGGAAGGCCTCGGCGGATTTTGGATTTTTGAGAACTTCCTGGAGCGTGACCTGGGGGATGCGGGATTGTTCGTTCGCGTCGGGCGGGAGGTAGCGAATGCGAAGGAGGCGGCCGTTTTCGCGGCTGGCGGGGACGTGGAGGCCGGCGATGTCGAGGCCTTCGGGGGATTCGGTGATCTGGGCGTTTCTTGCGGCGCGGAAGGCTTCGAGGGACAGGGCCCAGTGGCGTTCGCGGGCGCCGGATTTTTCGAGCGGCATGTGGCGGCTCATGCCGTCGGCGTCGGGTTCGGCGTGGACGTGACCGAGGGATTTGGAGGTTTCGAGGAAGAGGGGCTGGGGGAGCTTCCAGCGCGGGCCGGGGAGGAGTTCGCAGGGGAGGATGACGTTTGCGGCTTTGAGGAAGGCCTGGGCGAGTTGGACGTCTTCGCCGCCCTGGCCGGCATCGACTAACACCACGTCGAGCGCGATGACTTTGGGCTGGGCGGCGGCCACGATTTCGATGGCTTCGGCGA